>JAYUFI010000830.1:0-10026 GCA_043738805.1 Planctomycetaceae bacterium
CCAACGGCGTGCGCGCACGCCGTTGGCGTTGCGGTTAAACGACGACCGGTCAATTCCCATCGTGTGAAATAAAACCGCCCGGTTTGAAAAACCGGGCTACGAAGAGTGCCCATCCTCCAAACTTGGAACAGACATCATGACTGGCCGACTTTTTCGCAACACGCGCATTGCTCACAAGCTGTTGCTCATCAGCTTGAGCTTTGCGTTACCGATCGCGGTGCTGCTGTACTTCACCATCGCGGGAATCAACAAAGACATTCACTTCGCGAGCCTTGAGTTGCACGGCAATGACTTTCAGCGACCGCTGGAAGATTTGTTGCAGGCGACATTGCAGCATCAAGCGGTCGCGCAACGAGTGCTCGGTGGCGAAGCGGAATTGGACGGTCGGTTGCACAATCTGCAATCGCGATTCGATCAAGCTCTCCAAAAGCTCGATGGTGTGAATCGTCGTTTCGGTGTCGAGTTGCAATTCACGCCAGACGGGCTCGGCAAACGACAACGTTCTAGCGCGAGTCAAGTGGCGTTGGCAACGGCTTGGGACAAACTTAAGCAAGACCTCAAGTCACTCGACCCCAGTGCCAGTAACGCGCGGCATCAACAGCTTCGCGAAACGATTCGTATGATGCTGACACACGCGGGCGATACCTCGAATCTCGTTCTCGATCCTGATCTCGATAGTTACTACTTGGCTGTCGCGCTCACGACGGTGCCGCAAGCTCAAGACCGACTAGCCGATGTTTTGTCCGAAGGCCGTACGATGCTGGCGCAGGAAGAACTCACACCCGCAGATCAACTCCGAATGGCTGTCTTGACGACGTTGGTTCGCGAATCGGATCTCGCTCTGATCGCCAACAGCGTCCGAACGGCGCTCAACGAAGACCCGAACTTCAACGGCGTCAGCCCGACGCTTCGCAATATGGAACCGGCGCTCGATGGATACCTCAACGCGACCGACGAACTATTAAACCTGATGTCGAGCGTTGCGGCCTCACCAGCACCGAAGGGAACTCCGGATGACTTTGAGCGAGTCGTGACTCGTGCGACCGATGCCAGCTTCCAACTTTGGAAGATCGCCGCGCAAGAACTCGATGTCTTGCTGCAAATTCGGAGTGACGCACACTCGCACCGACGTTTGTGGGCACTCGTGTTGACGTTGTTGGCGCTGGTGGTTTCCGTCGCGCTGGTTCTGCAAGTCTCGAAGGGAATCACGCAACCGATGGCGACCTGCATCACCGGGCTGCAAAAACTGGCCGCGAAAGATTTGACGCATCGCTTGGATTCGAGCAGTCATGGCGAACTCGGTGACATCGCCGGCGCGATCAATCAAGCGGCTGACGGCATGAGAGAGGCGATTCATTCGCTGTGTGCCAGTGCTGAGGAACTCAAGCAGGCGTCCGAAAATCAAACTGAAGCCAGTCATCAAATGAGTGCGAACGCGGAAGAAACTTCTGCGCAAGCGAAGATCGTTTCTAAAGCGGCCGAGAAAGTGAGCAAAAACGCTCAAGCGGTGGCGATGGCCGTGGACGAACTGAGCAACAGTATTCGCGAGATTGCGTCCAACGCGCAAGACGCGGCACGTGTCGCCACCGAAGCGGTGCAAGTCGCCGGGAGCACGAACGTCACCGTCACGCGGCTCGGTCAAAGCAGCACGGAAATTGGCGAGGTGATCAAGGTCATCACGTCGATCGCCGAGCAGACCAATTTGCTGGCGCTCAATGCGACGATCGAAGCCGCTCGCGCGGGCGAAGCGGGCAAAGGTTTCGCCGTCGTCGCGAACGCGGTCAAAGAACTCGCCAAAGAAACGGCGAAAGCAACCGACGACATCAGCCGCAAAATCGACGGCACACAACGGGACATTCACGATGCCGTTGATGGCATTCGCCGTATCAGCCACATCATCGAACAGATCAACGATTTCCAAAACTCGATCGCCGGTGCGGTCGAAGAGCAAACCGTGGTGACGAGACAAATCAGCAGCAACGTGGCCGACGCCGCTCGTGGCACGACCGAGATCGCCGATAACATCATTGCCGTCGCTCAAGCCGCCGCCGGAACCGCCGAAGGAGCCGCAACGACTCAACAAGCGGCTCAGAAATCCGCGAGCCTCGCCGTCCGGCTGCAAGGTTTGGTCGCGCAGTTTCGGAGTTGACCAGCAAGGAATCTCGAGGCTCGAAGTCGTTACTCAAACTGACCAGTTTGTTGGGGAAAGATTTCAACGCAAAGGCGCGAAGAAAGGCAAAGAAAAGAAGTTCCCAGCGTGTCGTGACCAATGATCATTGACCAGGAAATACTGGCGATGACTAGCAAATGATCATCACCCTAGTTTCATTGCCTTTCTTAGAAACGAGAGTGCAATAACTTCCGTAGCCGAAATGGTGAGACTTCGATTCGAGCTCTCACGAGTCCAGCTACATCGGAAACTTATTGCAGCCCTGTTCCTTAGCGTTCTTTGCGCCTTTGCGGTGAAACCTCCCCAAAACTGCTCAGTTTGAGTTAGTTAGCTGCCTTCTTCCTTCGGACTTCGACTTTCTCACCGAGCTTCATCATGACGATTCGCCAACTCTGCACGTTTTATCTCGACGATCTGTTTCTCGGTGTCGATGTCGCTCATGTGCAAGAGGTCGTGCAGACAGACCATGTCACGCGCGTGCCGCTGGCTGACTCGACGGTCGCAGGGATCATCAACCTGCGCGGACAGATTGTCGCGGCGGTCAATTTGCGCGAATGTCTGCAACGAGCCGCGACCACGAGCACGCGATTGCCGCTATCGTTGGTTGTTCGTCTGAATGGAACGATCGTCAGTCTCTTCGTGGATCGCATGGGCGATGTGTTGGACCTCGATGAATCTGGCTTCCTGCCGACACCAGAAATCGTGGACCGCAAGGTCGCTCGTCTGCTCAACGGCGCTTACAAGTTGCCGCAAGAGTTACTGCTGGTGCTCGACACCGAACGAGTTCTGACGCACGTCAGAAATCTGCATTCGGGTAATCGTGCATGAGACCGCTTCATTCGCCAGAAAGAATTGTGCTGCGTGACCTCTCTCATCCGAGTCTTGATCGCTGACGGATCGCCGACGACTCGGTCGGCCATGCGACGTCAGTTGACGGCGGTGGGCGACATTGACGTCGTAGGTTCTGCGGCCAACGGTCGGCAGATGCTGCAACAGATTGAGGTCAGTCAGCCGCAGGTCGTGGTGCTCGACATCGAGATGCCGGAGATGGACGGCCTGCGGGCATTGGCCTTGTTGCGGAAGAATCAGACGACGCTTCCGGTGATCATGTTCAGCCGCTTGCTGCGACGCGGCACGCCAGAATCGGTGGAAGCTCGCTTGCTCGGTGCGAACGAATGCCTCTTCAAGCCCGACGAGAACGAGGCACTCGCGCAGTGCATTGATCAAGAATTGCTTCCTCGAATCCGCTCGTTGGCCGGAGTGACTCCGCCATCCACCAAAACGAAAACTGCGACTCCGAACAAAGTCAGTCAGACGCCGATGCCTGCGTCTCCGAAACGAACTGAAGCGGCAACTGACTACGATTCAACGGCACGTGCGAAGCTGCCGGTGGAAATTATCGCCATCGCCTCTTCAACGGGCGGGCCTGCGGCGCTGGCGGATTTGTTTTCAGGTTTGCCAGCAAACTTGTCCGTGCCGATCGTCGTCGTGCAACACATGGGAGCTGGATTCACCGGTGGCTTGGCCGATCGGCTCGCGACCAAATCGGGATTCAAGGTTTCAGAAGCACTGGACGAAGCACCGCTCAATGCAGCTCAGGTTTGGATCGCTCGCGGCGATCATCACCTGTTCTTGGAGCGTCGAGCGACCAGCGTGCGAGTGCGACTCAATCAAGCTCCGCCCGAAAACGAATGCCGTCCTGCCGCCGACGTTTTGTTTCGTTCCGTCGCCGAACTCTTCGGGCCACGAGCGTTGGCGATCGTCCTCACCGGCATGGGCAACGATGGCTTGGAAGGAAGCCGCCGCATCCGCGAATCCGGTGGCCGAGTCCTCGTTCAAGATCAAGCTTCGAGTGCTGTCTGGGGCATGCCCGGCCAAGTCGCCAACGCCGGACTGGCTGACGCCGTCCTACCCATCAATCAATTGAGCCGTGAAATCACACACCAATTGATGCAGCGAAAATCATGGGAGATTTGAGAATTCATGCCCATCACCCCCACCAACTTCGACTGGATTCGTCGCCTCGCTGAAGAGCGCACGGGCAACGTGCTCGATGCGACAAAGACGTATTTGGTCGAATCGCGGTTGGCTCCCCTCGCGGAATCGGCCGGGCTTCCGAGCATTGATGCGATCGTCGATTCACTGCGAGTGACATCGAATCCGGAACTCGAACGGCGAGTCGTCGAAGCACTGCTGACTCATGAGACTTCGTTCTTTCGCGATCCGCATTACTTCAACGAACTCGCCGCCACCATCTTGCCGGACTTGTTGCGACGCCGACAAACGCAACGCCGCTTGCGTATCTGGTGTGCGGCCTGCTCTTCCGGCCAAGAGCCGTATAGCCTGGCGATGCTGTTGCACGAGCAACTCGGCGGACTCAATGACTGGAGTTTGAGCATCATCGCGACCGATTATTCGCGACCAATGCTCGATCAAGCACGACGGGGGAGTTACAGCGCAGTGGAGACTCAACGTGGTCTGTCACCCGCACGGCTGACTCGCTTCTTTCAACGTGATGGCTCGCGCCATGTCGTGCTTCCGGAATTGAAACGCTTGATCGAGTTCCGCGAACTGAACCTCGCAGTCGATCCGCCGCCGTTACCGCGCTTTGATCTCGTCCTCATTCGCAACGTACTGATCTATTTGTCCGAAAACCTGTCGCGAGAAATCCTCGAACGCATCCACGGATCGCTCGCTCACGACGGCCATTTATTGCTGGGTTCGACAGAAACACTGATCCCCACACCGGACAAGTTCACTCGCGCTGACCACTGCCGAATCACCTGCTATCAGCCTGTTTCCGGGCTTCGCGATGACTTCACTTGATCTCGCGAATGCGGATATTTTTGAATTCGGCCCACATCGGCTTTCCGGCGTGAAGTTGCAAAGCCAGGATTCCTTCCGACAGCGCGAGTTCCGTGTTGTTGTCGGTGAAGTCCAGGATCAGCCGATCATTGAGGTAATGCTGAATGTGATTCCCTTTGGCAATGATGACGACATCGTTCCACTCATCGAGCTTGAACAGGCTCTTGAACGCCGCTTGATCGACCAAGTCCGACTTGATGACCTTCTTGCCATCCTTCTCCCAAGTCGCCTCCTCACCTGCGAGACAAATCCGTCCGCGTTTGCCTCCCTCGTCATAGATGAAGCCACTCACGTTCGGCAGTTGCGCCTCATTGCGAAGTTCATGCTGATAACCGCGCACGACCCACTCGTTGCTGACCTTCCCTTCGGTGATGTGCTTGGAGCGGTATTGAATTCCGGAATTGTTCGACGCGTTGCAACGGAACGAAAGCCGCAGCTCAAAATCTTTCGTCCGGCCTTCTTTCCAAATGATGAACGTATTTCCTTTCGCCGGATTTGCGTCCGTCGTCTCCCCATGAATGACGCCGTCTTTAACGCTCCACAACCGAGGATCACCGTCCCATCCCGAAAGGTCTTTGCCACTAAACAACACTTGCATCCCCGCCACTTCCGCCGGAGCATCTGCCCCAAACACGCTGACTGGAACCAATATCAAAGCGACCAACAACAAATTGCGAATCATGTTTTTCTCCAAAGAAAGCCTATCCAATTCGATCAACCGACCATTCACAAATAGCGGCTTCCAAAACCAAACCTCAATCTTCACAGCGGGAGCAGATGGGAACCGAAACGATTCTCGGAATCATCGCTTCCGAAACGAGCTGCATCATACTGACTCATCAAACGCTGCGAAATCCGGTGCCGTTGGTGCAGAAATTCGGTGCGATGAATAAAAGGTGTCAGATGAAATGGCATTATTTGGTTCCTGACACCTTTTCCTCTCCGCTGCTCGTCGCTCAAAAGCCCGCGTTTCTTCCCAACAATTTCACGCAAGATTTGTTTCTCTGTCCGCAGATATTCGATCTCATCCTGCGGACTGTTCATGAACGTGGCGTGAGTTGATTGCAGGCCCGATGGCCGGGCCTATAATCCGTCGCCTCCGATTGAGATGCTTGGTGAAAATGTAGGTCAGGCGGCTCGCCTGATCGTGTTTTGCTGAGCCAATTACAGGCGAGTCGCCTGTGCTACGAACTTGTTCAACATCCCACAACAATCTCCGCGAGCAAAGGAGTCGACCTTGAGCTGGCTGATGAAAGCCTTGTCCACCTCGGTGGGCAGGAAGTTTGTCATGGCGATCACTGGGCTGCTGCTGTGCGGCTTTCTGGTCGCTCACCTAGCTGGCAACTTGCTGCTCTATGTCGGAGCCCAAGAATACAACGACTACGCTCATGCTTTGCATAAGCAAGCGGGCTTGCTGGTTGTCGCCGAGATTGGGCTGTTCGCCTTATTCATCGCTCACATCGTGATTGCCTTGCAGGTCTCGGCCGAGAACCGGCTCGCTCGTAAAGTGGGCTATGCGATGAAGCAGTCGAAGCAAGAAGGCCGCCGAGCAGAAGAGATGTGGCGGCCCGATTCGTGGATGCTATTCACAGGAATCGGCGTCCTGGGGTTCCTCGTCTTGCACTTGATTGATTTCAAGTTTGGCACCGAGTTGAAGATTCGCGATCAAGCCTTGTACTTCGATGGAGCCGTCGAAAAAACGCCCTACGACAAAGCGGCAGCCTTGTTGAGCACACCGCTCACGATAATCGGTTACGGCTTCGGTTGCTTGTTCCTCGCGGTTCACTTGGCTCACGGATTTTCGAGTGCCTTCCAAACGCTCGGCCTGAATCATCCGAAGTACACGCCGACGATCAAGCGGATCGGTCTGCTGTTTGCGTTTGCGATCGGAGTCGGCTTTGCGTCCTTCGCGTTGATTTGGAAGCCAAGTCATACCAGCGGGCAAGCGGCGAATCCGTTGCCGAGAATATCCTCTGCAAACACGACCGACCGTCCCGTTTCCGCCGTGCCGACACCGCCGCCGGGAACGTTGGAAGGTGTCGATGATCCACGCGTCGTCCCAGCAAATTTCGAGCAGCGCATTGAACGCCAAATGAAGAAGGCCCAGCTTTTGCCTCAACCGAGCACGACACCTCAGAAGTGAGCACTCGAAGAACAATTTGCGACGACGAACGATATTCAGAAATCTCGCCTAAAAGTAGAACACGAACTGGCAGGAGTCGGCCTCATGGCTGAAGCGACTGTGACAACAATTCAAGGCTCGGATCGACTGAAGTCGAATGCGCCGACAGGCGATATCCAGACTCAGTGGGAGCGGCATAAGTTTGACCTCAAGCTGGTCAACCCCGCGAACAAGCGGAAGTTTACGGTCATCGTCGTCGGCACCGGCCTTGCCGGTGCGAGTGCCGCCGCCTCGCTGGCGGAACTGGGCTACAACGTCAAATCGTTCTGCTTCCAGGATTCGCCGCGCCGAGCCCACAGCATCGCGGCTCAAGGCGGAATCAACGCGGCGAAGAATTACTGCAACGATGGCGACAGCGTTTGGCGGTTGTTCTACGACACGGTCAAAGGGGGCGACTTCCGCGCTCGTGAATCGAACGTTTATCGCTTGGCCTCGGTCAGCACGAGCATCATCGATCAGTGCGTCGCTCAGGGAGTTCCCTTCCAACGTGATTACGGCGGGTTGATGGCGAACCGCTCGTTCGGCGGGGCGCAGGTCTCGCGGACGTTTTACGCTCGCGGGCAAACGGGACAGCAGTTGCTGCTCGGTGCGTACTCCGCTCTGATGCGGCAAGTCGATCTCGGCAAAGTGAAGATGTTCGCTCGCCGTGAAATGTTAGACCTCATCAATGTTGACGGCGTCGCTCGCGGTATCGTGGTGCGGAACCTCGTCACTGGCGAGTTTGAATCGCACACCGCTCACGCCGTGCTGCTCTGCACCGGCGGTTACGGCAACGTCTTTTATCTGTCAACGAACGCGAAGCACTGCAACGTCACCGCCGCGTGGCGCTGTCACAAGCGGGGCGCGTTCATGGCAAATCCCTGTTTCACGCAGATCCATCCGACCTGCATTCCGGTCAGCGGCGATCATCAATCGAAGCTGACGCTGATGAGCGAAAGCCTCCGCAACGACGGCCGAGTCTGGGTGCCCAAGCGACCCGGCGATCCTCGGCCTCCGAATGAAATCCCGGACGACGATCGCGATTACTTCCTCGAACGCCGCTACGCGGCGTTCGGCAACCTCGTCCCCCGCGACGTCGCGTCACGAGCGGCCAAGAAAGCGTGCGACGAGGGCTTCGGAGTCGGTGAGACGAAGCTGTCGGTCTATCTCGATTTCCGCGACACGATCAAACGCGATGGTGCGGCGGTCGTGAAAGGGAAGTACGGCAACCTCTTCCAGATGTATGCCAAGATCACCGGTGAAGACCCGTACTCGACGCCGATGCGAATTTACCCGGCGGTCCATTACACGATGGGCGGACTGTGGGTGGACTACAACCTGCAAACCACGGTTCCCGGTTTGTATTGCCTGGGCGAAGCGAACTTCTCCGATCACGGCGCGAATCGGCTCGGTGCGTCGGCGTTGATGCAGGGACTCGCGGACGGCTACTTCGTCATCCCTTACACGATCGGGCATCACCTCGCGACCAGCAAGCTGCCGCCGATTGCCGACGATCATCCGGAAGTCCGCGCAGCGCTCGAAGCGGCGAAAGGCCGAGTCAACAAGCTGCTTGGTGTTGGCGGAACGCGATCGGTCGATAGCTTCCACCGAGAACTCGGCAAGATCATGTGGGACAAGTGCGGCATGGCTCGCACCGACGCGGGGCTTAAACAAGCCAAGCAAGAAATCTCCGCGCTGCGTGAAGAATTCTGGAAGAACGTTCGAGTCATGGGGACCGGCGAATCGTTCAACCAAAACCTCGAACATGCTGGCCGAGTCGCCGACTTCCTGGAATTCGGCGAACTGCTGGCCCACGACGCGCTGACTCGCGAGGAATCCTGCGGCGGCCACTTCCGCGAAGAGCATCAGACCGAAGACAACGAAGCCAAACGCAACGACGACAAGTTCTGCTACGCCGCCGCGTGGGAACACGTCGCCGACAACCAAACTCAAACGTTGCACAAAGAACCGCTGACGTTCGACAACGTGCATCTGACGCAACGCAGTTACCGAGAATAACCCCGGAGGTTGGGCACTCTTGCCCGACTAAGCGACGGGCAAGAGTGCCCGTCCTACGTATCACGACTGCCACGGAGCGACCAAGTAATGAGCAGCAGCCGCGGACTCAACCTGACTTTGAAAATCTGGCGGCAACCCGGCCCGAACGCTCGCGGCGAGTTCCGAACTTACGAGATGAAAAACATCTCGCCGGATATGTCGTTCCTGGAAATGCTCGATGTGCTCAACGAGCAACTGATCCAGAAGAACGAAGAGCCGGTCGTCTTCGATCACGACTGCCGCGAAGGGATCTGCGGCATGTGCAGCCTGATGATCAACGGCCAAGCTCACGGCCCGGATCGCGGCACGACCACCTGCCAGCTCCACATGCGCCGCTTCACCGACGGCGACACGATCGTCATCGAACCGTGGCGAGCCCAAGCGTTTCCGGTGCTTCGCGACTTGGCTGTCGACCGAGCCGCCTTCGACCGGATCATCACGGCGGGCGGTTACATCAGCGTGAACACGGGCAACGCTCAAGACGCGAACTGCCTGCCGATCGCTCGCGACAAGCAAGAAAAGAGCATGGCCGCCGCCGCCTGCATCGGATGCGGAGCGTGCGTCGCCGCCTGCAAGAACGCCAGCGCGATGCTGTTCGTCAGCGCGAAGGTCAGCCAGTTCGCCTTGCTCCCGCAAGGCGAACCCGAACGCGCCCGCCGAGTCACTCGCATGGTGGCTCAAATGGACAAGGAAGGCTTCGGCGGTTGCACCAACACCTACGAATGCGAAGCTGCCTGCCCCGCCGAAGTCTCCGTGAGCCACATCGCCCGCC
>JAYUFI010000831.1:0-3790 GCA_043738805.1 Planctomycetaceae bacterium
ACGCCACGGGGATACCCCGCGGTTGTTCGCTTGCGTTGATTTCGTTGCCGTAGCCAGTACCGGGAAGCAATGTTTCCGTTCCTGGCTACGCTACTGGACCCGTTGAGCAGCCCGCCGACCACATTCTCATCTCCGGCTTATCCCTGGCGTCGCGTTCTGGAATGAAATTCCTCTTCGATTTACTGGCTTGGTTATTCGGTATTCGGAGAACGCCCCAAGAGATCGTTTGCGAGCACGTTGCTTCGCCATTGAGTCTGATGTGGCCTGGCGGAAAACGTCGGCGTGGACGTATCAAGCTGTTTGCACGGCAGGGCTATAACAGCCAAAAGTTGCCAAAACGCTTAACAAAAATCTTAAAATCTCGAACTTCAACGAAGACATCGTCAGCCCCCTACCTCTTTGCGAATTACGCAGCGGATCGTCGGTCCTTTCATGATCTCAGCCTTGATGGTGATGACTCGCGATTGATGTCACGTCAATTGCCAGTCTTTCGGACTCCGCAGCAATTGGCCAACTGGTTGGGAGTTCGAGTCGGAGAACTTGCTTGGCTCGTACATCGCGGCACCTCTGATCGTCGGCCTCCAGATGAGCAGCGGTCGCACTATGTTTATCGTTGGGTCAAAAAGCGTTCGGTGAGCATGGAAGCCGGCGCTCCGATGAGTTGCCCGGTATCGACACAATGGCGTTTGATTGAAGCTCCGAAGCAAACGCTCAAAGCGGTGCAACGAAAAATTCTGACGGAGATTCTTGAACGAGTGCCGGCGCATTCGGCGGCGCATGGGTTTGTTCGCGGTCGGTCGATCGTTACGAATGCAAGACCGCATGTCGGACAAGCGGTCGTCATCAAGTTCGATTTGCAAAACTTTTACCCCAACGTGACGTACAGCCGAGTCGTCGCGATCTTTCGCTCGATCGGTTACTGCCGCGAAGCGGCGATCTGGTTGGCTCGACTGACCACCTCGGCAGTGCCGTGGTCGTTGAGCGTGCCTGATGGGGACGAAGGAACGAAATCGCTTTACGTTCGTCGGCATTTGCCCCAGGGAGCACCGACTTCACCGGCACTCGCGAACCTGTCGGCGTATGGGTTGGACGTGCGGCTGTCTGGATTGCTCAAGAAGTTCGGCGGCAACTACACACGTTATGCGGATGACCTCACCCTCTCTGGCAACGATGACTTTCGTTACGCCTTGCGCTGCGTCATCCCGCTGACCGAGCAGATCGTGCGATCGGAGCGGTTTTCGCTGAATCATCGCAAACGCAAAGTGGTTCGACGCGGTCGGCGGCAGCTTGTCACCGGAGTGGTCGTCAATCAGAAAACTAACATCCGCCGTGATGAATTCGATCGCTTGAAGGCGATTCTCACCAACTGCGTGAAGCTCGGCCCGTCGACTCAGAACCGCGATGCTCATGAAGATTTCGCGGCTCACCTGCGCGGTCGAATCGCGTTCGTGAAACAACTCAATCAAACCCGTGGTGAGAAGTTGCTGCGGCTGTTCGAGCAGATTGATTGGTTGCGGTGAAAGGCTTCAATGGGACGGCGAATAATGTAGGCTAACGATTAGTCCGCCGAGCCAGCGCGCGTTCGTAGAGGTCAACATACTCGCGAGCACTCCGCGTCCACGACCAGTCGCGAGACATTCCCGCTCGTTGCAGGCGACGCCAGACGGGTTTGTCGGCGAATAGCTTCAATGACCAATCGAGTTGCTGCCAGAATTGATCGGGTTCGTGATCGACAAAGCTGAAGCCGGTCGCGGTGCCGTCCACCAGAGTTTCAGGCGTCGCTCCGATCACGGAATCAGCCAAGCCTCCGGTCGCTCGCACGATCGGCGGAGTGCCGTAAGCCATCGAATACATCTGATTGAGACCGCACGGCTCGAACTTGCTAGGCATCAGGAACATGTCGGAACCCGCTTCAATCTGGTGTGCGAGCGATTCGTCATAGCCGATCACCGCGCGAACTTTCTGCGGATGCGTCGCGGCCATGTTGCGGCAGAGTTCTTCGTACTCCGGCTGACCGTTCCCCAAGATGACCACTTGCACGTCGCGTTCGAGCAACCTGTCCGCGCACGCGCCGATCAAATCAAAACCTTTCTGCCACGACATGCGCGAGACAAGTCCGAACAGCGGCACATCCGCTCGTTGAGGTAGTTCGAGCCGCTGTTGCAACGCGCGTTTGCATTCGACCTTGCCGACGTCCAACGAGTCGATGTCATATCGCGCTGGGAGATGCGGATCGACGGACGGGTTCCATTCGTGCGAGTCGATTCCGTTGAGGATGCCGGTCAAGTCCGCCGTTCGGTCGCGCAGCACGCCGTCGAGACCTTGACCGAATTCGGACGTTTGGATTTCGCGCGCGTAGGTCGGGCTGACCGTGTTGATGAGGTCCGCGAAGACGATCCCGGTCTTCAACAAATTGACCTGCTTCCAAAATTCCATCTGCTTCCAGTTGAAGTATTCGTACCCCAATCCAGTGAGCGGCATCGTGTCGGCGGGGTACGCTCCCTGAAAGGCCATGTTGTGCAGAGTCATGATCGAGGCCGTTCGACTCAACGCGGGCACCCACTGCCGATACTGCGCTTCGAGCAACGCCGGAACAAGTCCCGTCTGCCAATCGTGAGCCTGAATGATGTCGGGCCGCAGATCGAGTCGCGCGACCGCTTCGAGTGCCGCTCGCGGAAACGCGGTGAAGCGTGCGGCATTGTCGGCATAGTCTGCTTTTGATCGCGGCTCTTGATAGATGCCGTCGCGATCGAAGAGCTCCGGCTGATCGACGAGCACCACGCGGACTTCCGAACCGGGCATGCGTGTCTGACGGAGCGAAATCAGGACTCGTCGATCACCGAGCGGAATCTCGAACGGCTCTCCGATCGGCTTCGACTCCTGCTTGTTCTTGGCGAGCAAGCGAGCGTAGTTGGGCAGAATGAGCGTCACGTCGTGCCCCAGCTCAACGAGCGCTTTACTCAATGCGCCCGTCACATCGGCCAAGCCGCCGGTCTTCGCGAAGGGAACAGCTTCCGAACAAATTTGAACAATACGCATCGAATGAACTCCTGGCGTCTCACTGGCTGACTCAAACTGAGCGGCATCGACGTGGATTATGGAGATCGAACGGCAACGACACCACTCCGCCGATTCGCGTCAAAACAAGCCCGGATGATTTCAGGTATCATCAAGGCTGGAATTGCCTGAGTGATGTATAAACCACGAACACTCAGTCTGAGGCTCATTGCGGCCAAGTCTCCGACTTGATCCTGCGTCCCAACTTTTCATTCTCATCACCGAGGTTCGTTCATGACATTGTTTCAATTTCCAAAACCGTTTCGACATGAGCATCCTCCCGTTCGCAACGTCAACGAAATTTTGGAAGAAGAACTCACGTTGTCCCATCGAGCTTCCGACGCGGTTGCAAGAACGGTCGGTTCATGGAAGTTCATCATCATTCAATCGGTGTTACTTTCGATTTGGGCGATGGTGAATGTGCTAGCGATCGTGCAGCAGTGGGATCCGTACCCGTTCATTTTGATGAACCTCGTGCTCTCGTTGCAGGCGGCTTACACGGCACCGATCATCATGATGAGCCAGAACCGTCAAGCGGCTCGCGATCGTATTGAGGCTCACGAAGATTACCTGATCAATCAAAAGGCGGAAGAAGAAATCCGCGCGATCCTCGACCACTTGGCCGCTCAGGATCGGGCGATGGAGACGATGCACCAACTCCTGCTCAAGCTGTCTGCTGCAAAGTAGGTGAGGCGCGGAGTGACTCGACTACATTGCTCGCGTCCAGCGGATG
>JAYUFI010000832.1:0-1385 GCA_043738805.1 Planctomycetaceae bacterium
GCATCTCGAACCAACGTTCCCGGCGGGACGCGAATTTCTAAATTCTCGCCGCTCTTTCCGGTCTTCAGAGTTCCTTGACCATTCGTACCACGGTCAGCCTGCATGTGTTTATGACCGACCAAGTGAGTCAGACTGCTGACGTTCTCATCAGCGATGACGATGACGTCACCGCCGTTGCCGCCGTCACCGCCGTTCGGCCCTCCGTAGGCGACGTGAGCCTCGCGTCGGAAACTCACGCAGCCGTGTCCGCCGTCGCCGGCTTTGCACTCCATCGAATAACGATCAACGAACATCAAGACTCCTCATCGACACTGCGGTCTGAATCAACACTATGGTCTGAGCGTGGCGGCCACTTGCTCTTTATCGCCGGTAATCAAAGAACTCCGATCTCTCACCAAGTTATCGGATTTTGAACGTCGGCAGCGAACGAGGCGGAACTGTATCAGTCGCGACGCTCGATTTCACGCAACGATCTGCAACACCTACAGCAACAGCACCTCACGCTCATTCAACACGGATGGCGGAGAATCCCAAATGGTCAAATATGCGGTCAACGAATCCGCAAACCAGCGAAGTTTGGTTTGTGGCCATCAGAACCGCTGCTTTTCAAAACGTGCTGTTCCTTCCAAGATTCTGCGACACACGTGGCGATCGTCGCGCCAATAGTCTGCGGTGACTCGACGACTGAAACTCGAACCACGGATTTGCGGATGACTGGTCACGCTGAAGTTCGCTCGGTGGCAGAAGACATTCACAGGAGAGGCCGCTCCTGATGGATGACCTCACGGCACGCGCTGTTGCGATTGGTCTGCAAGCCGGCGATGTCGAATCGTGGCGGACGATGTATGACGCATTTGCGCCGGCGGTCTGGCGGATGGTGACTCGCTGGCTGGGGCCGTCGTCCTCCGAAGTCGCTGATGTCGTCCAAGAAACGTTTCTCGCTGCGGCTCGGTCGGCAAGAAACTTCGATCCGCACAAAGGGACGTTGTTCTGGTGGCTGAGCGGGATTGCTCGGCATCAGATGGCGTTGCACTGCCGCCGCACGGCGCGACGTCGAGAGGTCGTCAACGAGTTCCCAGACGTCGAACTCGATGCCCGGCCGACAGCATGGGCGGCGAATCCTCTGGAGTTAGCCGTGCTGTCCGAACAAGCGTCGGTCGTTCGCGAAGTGCTGCTCGAACTGCCCGACGAATACGCGCTGCTGCTGTCGGCGAAATACTTCGATGACATCTCCGTCGAACAACTCGCAGCCGACACACGCAGCAGCGAGACCGCCGTGAGATCAAAACTGGCACGGGCTCGGCAGGCATTTCGGGGAGTACTGGAACGCAGGGTCCGGTTGAGGATTGCCAGTGAAAGATAAGTGTGGCACGACGCTCCGCGTC
>JAYUFI010000833.1:0-3783 GCA_043738805.1 Planctomycetaceae bacterium
ACAACCGAGCGGTCTTGATCTATCGTCACGGACATCCGATGCCGTCACTGCCGAACTCCGTTTCACGCTGCATCGACGAATGGTTCCATCTGCCGGTCGCTCACAACGAACGAACGATCGACCAGTTGGTCCTCGAAGCCACTCGACTTGCGGATGGCCGATGAGTTGATTGACTCTCCTTCGTAGAGCAAGCGGCTCGCCTGCTTGAGCTTCCCGGTCAGCCTGAGTGTCACTCCGAATGGTACAGGCAAGCCGCCCGTGCTACGGCATGGTTGCGTTGAAACGCCGCTCCGATTATCGGTGTGTCCTCGAATCGAATGCCTTTCCTCACGAGGAGTCTTGCATGTCTGCGACCACAGTCCCGATCCCGTCGCCGGAGCAACTGCAATTGATCGAACGCGGTTGCTCCGTGCTGCCGGGCGGAGTCTGTTCCAGCACGCGGTTCAATCAAGCTTGGGGTCGGCCGGTGTATGCCTCGCGTGCAAAGGGCTCACGGTTCTGGGACGTTGACGGGAATGAGTTCCTGGACATGTCGATGAGCCACGGAGCCGCGTTGCTCGGACACGGCCCGGAGTGTTTGCGTGAAGTGTTCGACAAAGTTTGGGAACTCGGTCTGATGTGTAGCCTCGATGGGCCGTATCACATCGAACTCGCCGAACAACTTTGCGAGATCGTTCCCTGTGCTGAGCGTGTCCGTTTCACCGGTTCCGGCAGTGAAGCGACACTGCACGCGCTGCGTCTGTGCCGAGCCGTGAGCGGTCGCGACAAGATCATCCGCTTTCACGGACACTTTCACGGCTACCACGAATTCACGTTCATCGGCGGACATCCTCCGGCAGATCAGTTGGATGCGAAGCCCCCATATCGCGAGAGCGCCGGTATTCCGCAGGCACTCGCCGAGCTGATCATCACCGCGGAGTACAACGACCTTGATACGCTGGAGCGGCTCGTCAAACAACACAAGCACGAGGCGGGCACGATCTTGATCGAGCCGGTCGATTACAACTGCGGAGCAATCCCGCCAGAGCCCGGATTCCTCGAAGGAGCCCGTCGTCTCGCCAGCGAACACGGTTTGATTTTGTTCTTCGATGAGATCCAATCGTTCGCAAAGAAGTCTCCCGGCGGTGCTCAACAAGACTTCGGGGTGACTCCCGACATCTGCACGATCGGCAAGTCGTTAGGTGCGGGCTTGCCCCTTTCCGCGATTGCCGGCAAAGCGGAATTGATGGACCGCTTCAAGCCGGTCGGTGATGTCGCTCACTCCGGCACCTTCAACGCGCCGCTGCCGAGCATCCTCGCGGGACTCGCCTTCGTCCGCACGATTCGCACGCCCGAATTCTGGCAGCACATTCACGAGTTGTCCGACCGCCTGTCACGCGGCCTGAACGACATCTCTGAGCGAAGCGCGATTCCCTGCCGCTTCCAAACTCATGGCAGCCGTTTCGGCCTGATCTTCGGCACGCGCGAGCCAGTGAAGAACTATCGCGACAGCCTGTGTCACCGCCGCGAAGTGATGTTGGAGTTCTGCCGCCAAACAACCGCTCGTGGCACCTACTTCCACGACTACGGCGGCGGCCCCTGCCACCACGGTTTCTCAACCGCTCACACGACTGCCGATATCGACCGAGTGCTGCAAGTGGTCGATGATTCGTTGAAGGTGATGGGCACCTAGAACTCAAGTTAGCGACCTTGGAAGTACGGTGAGGCTGCGAAGATTTCGTGGAACACGCTTTCAATGTGCTCGAAAACTGGCTGAGTTGGTACGTTGAAAACGTGCCCCACGTTTTTTTCACAGCCTCGGTATGTCGTACTTCAACAGTTCAATAACGGGTGATCTGACATGGAGAGTTCGACCGACTTTCATTGGGCGCTTGGCTGAATGGTGCGATATCAAAGGATTCCAAGAAGCGAATTGTCGTGGCCCACCAAGTTTTGTTAGCATCTGACCGCTTTGATGCGTTCGGCTGGTCGATATGAAGACATAGTCGACGATTCCCACCTGCAAAGCCCTGCCAATGAACTTACGTGCTCGACTTTCCCGCCGATGGTTTTCCAGCCGCAGCCTGCGGTGTTGGCCATTCGGCCTGTTGACGCTTCTTGTTCTTTTCATGGCCCAGCCGGCACATGCCGCTGAGCCCGCAAAGTCTCGTCCGTTTCACTTTGAGACCGATGTGCTGCCGATTCTCAGCCGGTTCGGTTGCAACTCCTCCGGCTGTCACGGAAAGGCCGAAGGACAGAACGGATTCAAGCTCTCGATCTTCGGTTTCGATCCGCCCGCCGATCAAATCACTTTGGTGAGTGAAGCTCGCGGGCGTCGCACGAACCCGGTGATGCCGGAGAAAAGTCTGTTGCTGCAAAAAGCCTGCGGAGACATGCCGCACGGTGGTGGAGTCCGCATCAAGAAGACCACCGACGAATACCGTACGCTGGCCAACTGGATTGCGTCCGGGTTGCCTTACGGTGAGCCGACCGCGCCGAAAGTGAGTTCGATCACCGTCACGCCGCGCGAGCAAGTGATGGGCATGAAAGCGCAGCAGCGACTCAAGGTCGTCGCGAAGTTCGACAACGGCTTTGAAGAGGACGTGACTCGTCACGCCAAATTTCAGTCCAACAACGACGGCCTCGCCGCAGTCGATGAACACGGACTAGTGACGACCGGCGAAACCCCCGGCGACGTCGCGGTCATGGCCAGTTATCTCGGCGCAGTCGATGTGTTTCGCGTGTTGGTTCCGCGACCGAGCGATCCGGCCGTCGAAGCGACAATCCCCGCGTCGCCCGCCGGCGTGAACTTCATCGATCAGTTCGTCGACGCCAAATTGCGAAAGCTCAATCTCCGTTCGAGTGGACTCTGCAGCGACACCGACTACTTGCGCCGCGCGTATCTCGACGTGATCGGCACGCTCCCGAAACCCGATGACGTGCGACGATTTCTCGCCGACCAGCGGCCCGATCGGCGAGCTCGCTTGATCGACGAACTGCTCAAGCGACCGGAGTACGCCGACTACTGGGCACTCAAGTGGTCCGACTGGTTGCGAGTCGAACGAGCGTCACTCGGTCACGCCGGGGCTCATGCTTATTACCGCTGGATCAAAGACAGCTTCGCGGCCAACAAGCCGTTCGATCGCTTCGCTCGCGAATTGCTCACCGCCGACGGGCCGCTCCGCGACGCTCCGGCCGGGCATCTTTTCAAAAGCGTGAAGCAACCCGGTGAGCAGGCCGCGACGATCTCGCAGGTGCTGCTAGGAGTGCGGATCGACTGCGCGAAGTGTCACCATCATCCGTTCGATCGCTGGAGCCAGAACGACTACTTCGGCATGGAAGCGTTCTTCACGCAGCTTGCCTTCAAGCCCTCTCCGCAAGGGGAATTGCTCACCGCTCGCAACGCCGGGCAGACTCGGCACCCGCGCACCAGCGAAGAGATTTTCGCGCATCCGCTCGGTGAGCCGATGCCCGCCATCTCGCCACTCGGTGATCGCCGCAAGCTGCTCGCCGATTGGATGACCGCTCCGCAAAATCCGTTCTTCGCCAAAAACCTGTCGAATCGTCTGTGGGCTCATTTCCTCGGTCGCGGTCTCGTCGAACCGGTCGATGATGTGCGGTTGACGAATCCCCCCAGCAATCCTGAATTGCTCGACGCCCTCGCGAAGCACTTCGTCGAGTCCGGCTTCGACACGCACCAGCTCATCCGCACGATCACCGCCTCGCGAACGTATCAGCTTTCGGCTCAACCCAACGCGACGAACGAGCGTGACGAGCAGAACTATTCGCGAGCGTTGCTCAAGC
>JAYUFI010000834.1:0-1385 GCA_043738805.1 Planctomycetaceae bacterium
CCGCCATCCGTTTGCAGATCGCGTCGGCCATTTCGCGGGTGCCGACGGCGGTGGGGTCGTTGCGGTCGGGCTTCATGTCGTAGGTGACGTACTTGCCCTCTTCGATGATGCTGGCGACGGCTCGTTCGAGCTTCGCGGCGGCGGCGGCTTCGCCCATGTGTTCCAGCATCAGCTTGCCGGAGAGGATCAGTGCGGTCGGGTTGACCTTGTTCTGGCCTTTGTACTTCGGGGCCGAGCCGTGAGTCGCCTCGAAGATCGCCGAGTCCGGGCCGATGTTCGCGCCGGGAGCGACTCCCAGGCCGCCAACCAAGCCCGCGCACAAGTCACTGAGGATGTCGCCGTACAAGTTGCCCATCACCAGGACGTCGTAATTTTCCGGCTTCTGGACCAACTGCATGCACATGTTGTCGACGAGCCGTTCGAGATACGCGACACCGCTGCCGTTGGCGACCTTGCCCGCCAATTTTGGATCAGCCTTCACTCCTTCGGCGAGCTTCGCATCCTCGAACTTCGCACCGTATGCCGTCGCAACTGCGCGGGTCACGTCGTACCACAAGCCGTCGGTAAACTTCATAATGTTCGCTTTGCAGATTGAAGTGACCGACTTACGGCCATGCTTCACCGCATAATCGAACGCGTAGTTGCCAATGTTGCGAACCCCTTCCTCGGACATGGGCTTGATGCTGATGCCCGTCGTCGTCAGGCCAGTACCGATCTTCTTGCCCGTCGTCGCGGCATTGATGAACTGAATCAACTCGGCCGTTTTTGGCTCACCCGCTTTGAATTCGACACCAGCATAAAGATCTTCCGTGTTCTCGCGGACGATGAGCAAATCGACATTCGTCTTATCGAAGTACGAACGCACTCCCTTGTAGGTCTTGCACGGTCGCACGCAGGCGAAGAGGCCCAGTTCCTGACGCAGGGCCACATTGACCGAGCGAAATCCCTTGCCAATCGGCGTCGTGATCGGAGCTTTCAACGCCACTTTGTTAGCTCGGATCGAAGTAAACACCGATTCGGGAATCTTTCCCTGAGCCTCAATCACTTCAATCCCACACTCTTGAACATCCCAGTTGATTTTGACTCCCGTACCATCCACGCACTTGCGAGCGGCTTCGGCGAGTTCCGGACCAGTACCATCCCCAGGAATCAACGTGACGTTGTACATGCGAGCCTCGATCTCTTTCTCAAACAAAAATGGATTTCAATTCCGGACTTCAAGCAACAGTTGCCAACAGATCTAACGAGCGAGGCAGAAACTACCAGACACCTACCAGCCGAGCAAGCAGCCCAAGATCTGCGTCAGGACACACGCACAACCATGAGATTCAATCATCCCTTTCCAGGATGCTCTACTTGGCGCGGTTGTCATCTTCCGCTCGACG
>JAYUFI010000835.1:0-3781 GCA_043738805.1 Planctomycetaceae bacterium
ACATCGTAGACCGGTTTTCCAAACCGGGCGAAGTGAAACGCCCGGTTTGGAAAACCGGGCTACGAAAACGCGGAGTTGTTCTTGGACAAGTCCTGGCAAGGTAGGCAGGCTCACTCGCGGTGGACCTGCCTTTTTTTGTGAGGTATCGTTGGCGAGCGGAGCGGCCTGAGCCCCTCGGTACATTCATCGCGCGAGCCGGGGGTGTTAGTCCCCGAACGGCCAACAAGTCACTTATCGTCCGGGGGCTGACGCCACCCGGCTCGCCTTGTGCATCGCGAGGTTCGTGAACTGCGGCAGTTCACCGACGAGTGGTCGCGCGTAATCGAGAAATGCTTTCGTGACGAACAGGCCGTCGGCCGAAATGAAGTTGTTGGGCAGCGGACGTTCGTGGTTCGCGACCTCAGACAGCGGGATGGTGCCGAAGCCGGCGCGATAGGGTTGTCCTGGTTTCGATTCACGCGTGATCGTAACCATCACGCCGCTCGTCCCCTTCTCGGCAAGCTTCACTGCTTGCTTGCCGCAACCGTAGGCTTCATTGATATCGAGCGGCACGACTCGATCCGCCGCGCACATTTGCAGAGACTCAGTCACTTGGAATTCGCCGCGCCAGCCGAACTCCTGGCTGATGAGCCGATGCAACTGCATCGCCGCGCTCGTGCCCCCCATCGCTCCAAATTCGACGTTGTTGAATTTATCGCGTGTCTGCGAAGCACTGACCGGCGAGCCGTCCGCGTTCGTGATCCCCTCGCCGCAGACGATCGACACGAAGCCGAACTTTCTGTGAGCTTTCAACACGGCGGCGAGGAACTGATCGCGTTGAAACGGTCGCTCAGGCAACAGAAGGATGTGCGGCGCATCGTCTGGATTCGATTTCGCAAGAGCGGCGGCGGCGGGCAGCCAGCCGGCGCTGCGACCGACCGTTTGAAAGATCACAAACTGATCGACTCGCTGCATGTCCCGCGCGAGCAATCCCGCTTGCTGGACGCACAGTGCGACAAACCGCGCGGCACTCGGATAGCCGGGCGTGTGGTCGGTTCCGAAGAGATCGTTGTCCACGGTCTTCGACACACCCACGCCGCGCATCTCGTGGCCATGACTGCGAGCGTATTCCACGACGCGATGAATCGTGTCCATCGTGTCGTTGCCGCCGATCATGAACAGATACCGGACGTCGTACTTCTTCAAGCACTTCAGGACCGGAGCGAAATGTTCGTCTTTCAGTTTCAGCCGGCTTGATCCCAGAGCGCTGCTGGGGGTCGTCCGCAGTCCCTTCCAGGTGTCGGCCGGCTCGGCTCCGAGATCGAGCAAAACATTGCCGAGCACTCCTTCGATGCCAAACCTCATGCCGAACACGCGGCGAATGGCTTTGCTCTTGAGCGCCGCCTCGACGACTCCGGCCAGTGACGCATTGATGACCGATGTCGGACCACCCGACTGACCGACGAGCGCGTTGCCTACAAGCATGAGTAATCCTTACGGAGAAATTGATATCTCGGCGAAGCAACAGAAACGTAGCCGTCATCGCTCCGCGTGACGAGCCGATGAGTCCCAGCGGCTGCGAGTCTGTTCAAAACACAGTCAGAGCAACGCTCGGCTCGTCACGCGGAGCGATGACGGCTACGTTGAACGATGCGAGTCAACGACGTAGCGTGCCTACTCCAGAGAACACGGCATGAAAAAGCAAGCCAGCCACGCGGAAGCAAAAGTCATCATGGCGAATTCGATTCTGTATCTCGGCGACACTCACTTGCACGATGCGGCGGCGTACTTGGCCGGGCTGATGCACGGTTGGGGTTGGTCGTTCGATTATGTTCCGAGTCACGAACCGGCTTCCGTCGAAATGTTCGACGTGCCGCGAGGGTTGTTCATCGTCAGCGATTATCCGGCGGCGAGGATAGACGCGGCAGCGCAGCGCAAGTTGATCGATCAGGTCGCGGGCGGAGCCGGCTTAATCATGATCGGCGGATGGGAATCGTTTCACGGACTCGGCGGCGATTGGGATGGCACACCGGTCGGCAATGCGTTGCCGGTGGTGATCGCGTCGGAAGACGACCGCCTGAACTGCGATCAGCCGGTGCTCGTGCGGCGCGTCGCGGAGCATCCTGCCCTGGCCGGGTTGCCGTGGGATTCTCGGCCGCCGGTGATTGGTGGATTCAATCGAATCACCGCGAAGCCGGACGCGACGGTTTTGCTGGAAGCAGAACGATTCACTGCTCGGCTGTTTGACGGTGAATTCGTGTTCGAGCCACTCGACGGGCATCCGCTGTTGGTATTCGGCAAATTCGGGCGCGGACGAACGGCTGCGTTGGCGACGGATGTCGCTCCACATTGGGTCGGGCCTCTGGTCGATTGGGGCGTGCCGCGAGTTGCGGCTCAGGCTCCGCAGGCCAACGCCGTCGAGGTTGGCGGCGATTATGCGACGTTTCTTCGTCAGCTCTTGAGTTGGGTCGGTCGGATCTAAGGCGAACGGCAACAGATAAGCAACCCGACGCGTGAGTTTTGAAATTGCGCATTTAGCCGCGATAGCGGCGCAAGCACATAGCTGTGGGCGTCAGCCCGCAGAAAAGTGTGATACCGCATCTGTGAGCCGCGAAGCGGCGACAGATTCGAGTCGCTGTCGCCGCTTCGCGGCTGGTAGCTTCGTTTCGATCTGCGAACCGTGGGCTGACGCCCACGGCTACCCCCTGTCGCCGCTTCGCGGCTGAAAACTGCGCAACTTCAAAACGCGTGAGCAAGGGTGAGCGACCCCTCACCGTTCCGGCTTTGCGGGGGGCGTTTGCTTTGCCGATCGCGCAGACTGGTCAAGCGAGTTCTCGATGACGCGGAAGTCTGGGTTCAACGCCGAGAAACAATTGAACTCGCAGAGATGGACGATAGATTGATGGCCGATGTTGTTGTCGCGTGGGGCAGGTTTTCAACCTGCCCTTGTCTTTCGGGCACGTTGAAAACGTGCCCCACGATTGGACTCGAAATCTCATGCCACCATCCACGCTCTCGTCCGTTATGCCTTCCGATTTGGCCTCGTCATCGCAAGGGGCGGCTCCGTTCCGATTCACTCGGTTGGAGAATGGCCTCAAGAAGCGGTCGGACAAGCTGGCCGAGGTCATCGACGGCAGCGTGCCGGGAGCGACTTGGCTGTTCGTGTCGCCGCACGACGACGACCTCTGCATCGGAGCGGGCTTGACGATGCAAGCCGCTCGGCAGGCGGGGGTCGATGTGCAAGTGCTGATCGTGACCGACGGATGTCTGGGTTATTGCCGGGCCGAGCATCGAGACTCCATCGCCAAGATCCGCCGCGCGGAGACTTACGAGTCCTTCGAGATGCTCGGCATCCCTCGTGATCGAGTGAGCTACATCAACTATCCGGACGGCGGGTTGACGTCGTACATCGGTCGCCGCGCGGCACGCAACCTGGAGCCAGCGATTGAAGGCTACGTCGGTTTGCAAAACTGCTTCACGTATTATCTGCGCGAGTTCCGTCCGACGTGCGTGTTCGTCCCGACTCCGACCGACCTGCATCCCGATCATCAGATCACGCACAACGAATTGCTGATCAGCCTGTTCCATGCGTCCGGCGACATCTGGCCGGAACTCGGCGCACCGCTGGCTGTGCCGCAACTGTTTGAACTGGCGATCTACTGCGACTTCGCCGACGCTCCGAATCTGGAAGTCCGCGGCAACGACGATGTCTTTCAACACAAGCTGCGGAGCATCGAAGCGTACCGCTCGCAATTGCAGATCGCCTCGCTCGTGGACAGCATCCGCCAAGACGGCCCCTACG
>JAYUFI010000836.1:0-1384 GCA_043738805.1 Planctomycetaceae bacterium
AACTCGTCCGACAGCTTGTACTTGACGACCATTGGCAGAAACGTCTTCAAGTTGAGGCTCGTTCCTTTCAGCGACTGAAGTAGTCGCTGCTGCTCGGTCTCCATCGCGGCAATCCGTTCGGCCACATCGGCTCTCGGAAGTGCGATCGTTTCGTAGATCGCTCGCAGCCGTCCGTCGTCCTTGCAGTGGATTTTCCTCAACGCTTGCAGCGTGCTGAGTCCCAACATGTTTCCGAGCGGTTCGGCATTTCGAGGATGCTCGACATCCTTGTACAGGACCGGGTTGATATCGCCACCGCACCCCTGCACAAACAGGGCGATCGTCCCTTCGCTCAAATTGTTCTCGATCACTTGAGAAGCGAAGCCCGTCACGTCCGCCGTGTTGCCGCCGCTGGGAACTCCCTGGATCGGATGACACGCGAAGTTGTAGACGACAGCCAGTGTCGTGCCGTCTGTCCGGTCCAACCGCAAAATGCCGATTTCCGGATCGACTGGCCCCACTTCGGCGACTTCGTCATCGGCAGGTAGCGAGTACGCATGACGAACGTCCACCTCTTTGCCGTTCTTCAGCTTGAGCCTGCGGTTCTCCATGATTCGGTTTTCGTGACCGACGCCGACACCGATCTGCACGGGCACCAAGTTCTGCGATGCGAGCGTCACCGCTCGAACGGTTCGCTCGTCCACATCCGAGCAGACCACTCCATGACAATGGCTGGCATTGATCAGGACGTTCGTCGGCTTGATGCTCAGTTCCTTCTCGATCCGCGCTCGGACCTTGGGCAGGTAATCGTTCTTGATATGTCCGATCTCGCCGATCGCCACGGCATCCACGGTGACGATCGCGACCGTCGTGGCGTCGCTCTTCAGTACCAGTGCCTTGACGTACAAGGGGTCATTAACCGGCCCGGCGTCAACACTGGTGATATCGACCTTGGCAACGCCTGCCAGAAGCGGTGCGGCATGAACCGTCCCCGAGACCGAGCCGAAAACGATCGCTGCGGCGGCAAAGAGGACTCGAAACAGTCTGCCACCCCCAAGTCGATGATACTTCGGGCACATGGCCGAACGGCATACTGAGATCTGCGAGTTCGTGATCGTCATGAGAGTCGCCCTGTTTCAGTTTTCTTGTGAGTGTTGCCGCCCACTGGAGAAATGCAGAAGTGGAACACTAATCTCCGCTAATCGACACTAATAAGAAATGCAAGTACAAAACATTGAGTTGCGGCGACCGTCTTCTGTTGATCTCGTCACAAAGCTGACGAATCAAGAAAAGCGGCGAAGAGAAAGAGTTTGAAACACAGAGGCACTGAGGACTCAGAGATGATTCTGATCCGGCGTTGATGCTCATGAATAGTGGCCGAGACGAGTGAATTGAACCATTTTTA
>JAYUFI010000837.1:0-3779 GCA_043738805.1 Planctomycetaceae bacterium
AACTCTGTGGTCGAATCCTCGACCAGTTCACCGAAGCCGAGTGCCGGAATTACTTCAAGCACTGCGGCTATCGCCACACCTAAAATGGAACCGCTCTAGGCACGCGAGCCGCGTGCTCCACCGCGAAGGCAGCGAACATCGCCGAAGGCGTTATTTTGCGGCGTGACGCTTCGCGTCGCGATTCACGACGCGGAGCGTCGTGCCACACCACAATGCGGCTTCGCCCGCTACTTCTTGCTTCGTTCTTCCGCTGTCGCATCTTCGGCGTTCGGGCGGATTGCCTCGAAGTAGCGACGAATCGTTTGGCGGTGGCCGAGCGGGATATCTTCGGAATCGAGAACGGCGTCGCTCATTTTGCGGTACTTGCTGTAGACCTCTTTCAAGCCACGCTTCGCAGTCTCTTCGGCTTCAGGAGTCGTGATGGTTTCTGTGTCACTGTCCCCTTGCTCGCCTTTGAGTCCCTGAATCTTTTTTTCGTTTCGCTTTGCAGCGAGGTCCGTTCGTTCTCCTTGAATCTCCGAGTTCGTTCCCTTGCCCGCTTTGAGACTGGGGTTCTTCGCCGTTTTGTTTCCTTGGCCGTTGCTCTGGCAGTTCCCTTTGCTTTCGCCGAGCTTGTCGCACTGCTTCTTCAACATGTCACCGATCTTCTTGCTGCTTCCTTGTTTCTTGGCGCACTCGGCGAGCTTGGACGCCCCGCTTTTGCATTGCGAAGAATTGTCGTTCTGCATCCCTTCTGACATTTCCTTGGCCGCTTCACTGAGCTTCTTCAGACCGCTTTGAGCGGAGCTTTCCGAAGCTTTTTGTAGCTTGTCAGAGACCGCTCGTGATTCTTTGCGATCGAGCTTGGGGTTCTCCAACTTCGCGAGTTCGTCTGCGGCCTTTTCGTACTTGCCATCTTGCAGCGCTTGTCCCGCTTGTTGCAGCGCTTCGGCTGATTGCAGTGCTTCGCCGATCGCTTTCATTTGCTCGTCCGTTGCTGCGACGTTGAACTGTGCGGCGACCGCTTGCAACGCGGCTTGCATCTCCGACATCTTGGCCAAAGCCTCGCGGACATCGACGCCCGGTTCTTTCATTTCATTGGCTTTGGCTTGCAGCTCTTTGATGAGCGAGTCGATCTCCGGATCGTGATTCTCCGGCAATTGGTCGAGCAGAGCTTGCAAATTTTCTGCGACGATTTCGGCTTCAGTAACAATCGCATCAATTGGCTGTGACGGCCCGGCATTCACCAGCGAACGTCCCGATGGCCAACAAAGAAGAATGACCGCCAGTGCTGTCGTTGCGACGGCCCAGCGCCATGAAGCGGGCATCTCGACCGGAACGACCTTCTTTGGTTGAACTCGTTGCAGATGATGGACGGCATCCGCCAATTGCAGTTGCTCGATCTCGCCTGCCATGTGGGAACCTTGGCGATTCAAAAATGCCAGCGCGGTTTCAGTGCGATCCTTCAATTCATAACTCTGATCAACCGCGCGAGCCGCGTTTCGCCAGTCAGTCTTGATGACATACCACACACCAGCCACGACAGCCGACAACAGCGGAACTGCAATCAACACGCCGACTCCGCCCAAAGCAGAAACGTCACCAAGCTGACTCAATCGCAACACCGCGACGAGCGTCGCAGCGATCGCACCGACGAACAATCCTTGCCACGTCGCCTTGATGACCGAGACCAACAACTGACGCTGTCGCACGGGCTTCAATTTGTTGAGGATTGTCTCGCGCATGAAATTTCCTGATGCGACGAACGAGTTGAGGCCGGAAATGCGTGAATCCGGAGCATCACACTACCTTCGTCGGCTCAGTCAAACAACACCCGTTGAGCAAAGATCGCGGAGGCGCAATCCTGTCGCCCGATTTTTCAAACCGGGCAAACGGTTTTGTCCGACTTAGAAAACTCCACGACATCGTTATCGCCGAAGCCCATGTATTGTGGCGCGACGCTCTGCGTCGCGATACACGACGCGGAGCGTCGTGCCACAATATGGTTTCGCCGGACGACGAAATTGCGGTGCTGGAAATTCGTGCTGGCAGATTATGAAAAGCGATGTTAAGACTGTGCCGCGATCAAATGATGTCACAGCTCGGATGCTGCCAGAAAACGGCGACGATGCCACCCTGAAGAATGCCGCTCTCGTTCGCAGGTGCATGATGCCTGAATTGATGGTTTTGGCTTCGTCGATGAAGGGGACTCGCTTTGTGCTGAGTCCGATTCGTGATGCGATTATCGGGCGCGAAGGTTTCTGCGACGTTGTGCTGACCAAGAAGACTGTGTCGCGAAAACATGCACGCGTCTTTTTCGATGGTGAGCATTATCAGATCGAGGACTTGGGAAGCGCTCATGGAACGTTTCTCAACAGTCGGCGTATCACGACGGCGACTGTGCTGAAGGATGGCGATCGTTTCAACGTTTACGACATTCCGATTGCGTTCTGTCTGTCACCTGAATCGTCGCTCGCCGAAACCACATCGATGAATCTGAACCTCACGGAGGGGTTTAAGCTCACGCCACTGCCGCCAACCAGCGGCCGCAACTCCGCGATTCGACCTCAGGCGATGTTTACCGGCCGACTGCGACAACTGCTCGAAATCACGCGGCGATTGGGGAGCAGTTTGCTCGTCGATGAAATTTTTCCGCGTGTCTTGGACACGTTGTTTGACATGTTCCCGCAGGCAGTGATCGGCGAGATTCAATTGATCGAAGCTGACGGGCGACTGAATCCTGTGGCGATGAAACACGGCCGCGACGACGACAGTTCGATCATCACGCGCGTCCCGATCGGGCACGACATTTCCATGAAAGTTCTCTCGAACGGAAAACCGTTGCTCAAGACGGTCGAGCCGCGAGCACATGATTCCGTGCTTGATGACGGTGAAGCGGCGGTGATCTGCGTCCCGATGCTCGGACCTTCGCATGCGAAGCTCGGAACAATTCTGCTCGAAGCGGACGACGACAATCGAACTTTTACGGAAGACGATCTCGAACTGGTCACGGCGGTCGGCATCTTGACTGGGCAAGCGGTCGAATACGCTCAAGCTCACAAAGACTTGTTGCGAATGGATCAATCGCGGCGTCAATTGGAAACGGCTCGGCAGATTCAATTGCGAATGTTGCCGCGCGGTAAGCCAGACGTACCGGGCTACAGCTTTTGCAAATACTACGCACCGGCTGATGCGGTCGGCGGCGACTACTATTTTTGGGATTCGCTACCCGATGGTCGCGTGATCCTCGGTGTCGCTGATGCCTGCGGCAAGGGATTGCCTGCGGCGATGATGATTGCTCAGTTCGCCACTGAGGTACGGCACTGTCTGGCGACGGCCGAGACGCTCAAGATCGCGATGTCCTCCTTGAATCGTTTTGTGGCCAGCTTGGACGAAGGCTTCATTACTTTTTGTCTGTGTTTGTTAGACGTGAGTCGCGGCAAGCTCACATTACTGAATGCCGGTCATCCGCCTCCGCTTTGCTGGCGAAAGCAGTCAGGGATTGTCGAACAACTGGGGTTGGATCGCGGCACGCTTCCGCTCGGCATTGCAGAAGATCACGAGTTTCACACTGCCACCGCGTTACTTCAGCCGGGCGATGAAGTGCTCTTCTTTACGGACGGCCTCATTGAGGCCATGTCTCCCGACGACAGCCTCTTTGGTGAGTCGCGAGTATTGCGTCACATGGCCGCGCCGCACGACAACCTACAGTCGCTTATCGACGCGATCATTGCTGACGTCGAATGCTTCCGTTGCGGACGCAGCCGCTCGGATGACACTTGCTTGATGGGGTTCACTCG
>JAYUFI010000838.1:0-9981 GCA_043738805.1 Planctomycetaceae bacterium
ACAATGCGGCAGAAAATAGATGACCTTCGACGATAATTCTGTCGCGGCGAGCTTTTCGCTCGCCGGAATCTTCAGGCGGCGATTGCGCGGGGGGAGCTCACAAGCGGGAAGCTTGTGGCTACGGCGGGCTCAGCATATCTGTGACTCGACCGGAAAATAAGTTGACACTCCTTCGTTGCTGCGGTGAGCTATCGCACCCATTGGGAATGTCCTCATGAATCGACATCGTTATGCCATCGCCTCGGCGACTGCGATCTGTTTGATCGGCGGCGTGTGGGTTTTCTTATTGCAAGCAGCGGCGTTGAAGTTTCGGCACGTTCGCAGTTCGCTCGGTCGAGTGGCGGAGTTGTCGTCGGACGAGCAGCTCAAACAGAAAATCGCCGAGCTGTTGATGGCGTACCCGCTGGTCTGGGTTCTGGGAATCTTCGGCTTCTGCCAGGCGGTTGCCTTCCTGCTGGGAGTGCCGGTTGTTGAAATCCGTAAGAGTGAATCCGACAACGCGAACTGAAATCACTGATCCATGCTTGCGAAACGAATTATTCCGTGCCTCGATGTCCACGCTGGCCGAGTCGTGAAAGGGGTGAACTTTCTCAACTTGCGCGATGCCGGCGATCCGGTTGATGTGGCCGCTCGCTATGAAAACGAGGGGGCCGACGAACTCGTGTTTCTGGATATCACGGCGAGTCACGAAGGGCGACAGATTATGATTGACGTGATTCGCCGCACGTCCGAAGTCATCTTCATGCCGCTGACCGTCGGTGGTGGCATTCGGACGATCGACGATGTGACGACGTTGATTCAAGCGGGAGCGGAGAAAGTCAGCATTAACTCGGCCGCCGTGCGGACGCCGCAACTCATTACCGAGACTGCTCGCAAATTTGGAAGCTGCGCAACGGTCGTGAACATCGACCCGAAGCGGATAAAAAAAAATGGACGCGAGTTTTGGGACGTGCATATCAATGGTGGTCGCATCCCGACCGGCTTGCAGGCGGTCGAGTGGGCTCGCGAAGTCGAACGGCTCGGCGCGGGCGAGATTGTGCTCACGTGCATGGACGCAGACGGCACGAAGGACGGCTACGACATCGAGATCACTCGCGCCGTGGCCGACGCGGTTAAGATTCCCGTCGTCGCCAGCGGCGGAGCGGGAAGCCCTCAGCATTTGTACGAAGCAGTCACCGCTGGCAAAGCGAGCGCCGCGCTCGCAGCCAGCATTTTTCATTATGGCGAATACACAATCGCCGAAACCAAACGTTACATGGCCGAGCGAGGTGTATCGGTTCGCATTTGAAGCGGTCGAATACCCTCGATTACAACAGATCCGCAATCGCCCGTAGCCCGGTTTTCCAAACCGGGTGAATAAGACCGATCTGAGACAGCCCGGTTTGAAAAACCGGGCTACGAAATCACAACATCAGGCAATCACAAAGTCATTTTCTTCGCCGCGATATTGCGGCGTATTTTCAACGTCTGCGCTCTCAAGGAATCTCGCCATGTCTGGTCACGCCGCTCCCGCTGCTGCTCCGCAAGCGAAACCCAACGTCAAACGAACGTTCGGAGCCACGAAGAATTTGGAAGTCGACAAAATTTTCCGAGCGATGGTCAAGCACAAAGGCTCGGACTTGCACATGCAGGTTGGTCGTCCGCCGATCTTCCGCATCAAAGGGACGCTCGTGCCGTTGGACATGGAGCCGATCACCAAAGAGAAAATGGAAGCGCTGCTCATGCCGATGATGGACGAGCGGTTGACCGACATCTTCTGGAACGAAGGCGGCTCCGACTTCTCGCACGTCGTCGATATCGAAGGTGACAAATGGCGGTTCCGCGTGAACCTGTTTGTGCAGATGGGCATTCCCGGCATGGTCAGCCGTAAAATCGAACGCACGATCCCCAACTTCGAGGGCTTGTTCCTGCCACCGTCGATGGAATGGCTGACCGAATACGACCAAGGGATGGTGCTGCTCGCCGGAGTCACCGGCTCCGGCAAGTCCACGACGATCGCTTCGATGTTGGACCTCATCAATCATCGCAAGAGCGTCCATATTCTGACGATCGAAGACCCGATCGAATTCGTCTACACGTCGGACAAGGCGCTCATCAATCAGCGCGAGGTTGGCATGGACGTGAAGGACTTCCACATCGCCATGAAGCACGCCGTGCGACAAGACCCGGACATCATGCTCGTGGGCGAAATGCGTGATCAGGAATCGTTCGGCACCGCGATCCACGCCGCCGAAACCGGGCACTTGGTCTACGGCACGATCCACGCCTCGAACGCTCCGTCGTGCATCGGCCGTATTCTGGACCTCTTTCCGCAAGACATGCACAAGGCGCTGCGCGGCGCGATGGCGTTCAACATGAAGGCCATCGTCGCTCAGAAGTTGATCAAGACCGTCGTCGATAAACCGAGCCGCGTGCCGATCATCGAACTGATGCTCTTCAACAGCGTCGTTCGCAAGCTGGTCCTGGAAGAGCAAGACAACAAACTGGCCGCCGCCATCCGCATCGGCAAAGAAGACGGCATGCAGTTGTTTAACGACTCGCTGAAATACTTCATCGACAAAGAGTTGATCAGCCGCTCCGACGCCTTCGAAATCTCGCCTAACATTGAAGAGCTAAAAATGGCCCTCAAAGGCATCGACGTCCGAGGCGGAGGGATGTTGTAGCCCCCGCCAGGGCTCGTCACTAAAGCGGGAAGTCATGACGGTGAAAAATTTCGTAGCTAGAACTCGCGAAGCGACCGTGTCTTCCGTGCGATCCGTGTCCCAAGTTCGTAGTCCCAGAAAGTAATTTGGACACGGGTTTCACGGAAGCTGACCGTGAAAACGTTCCCCTACCAACCGTCGTCTGAGTTTTTGATTTAAGGAAGTTGATGAGCGGCATTCAACGAGTGACTGTGATCGGTCTCGGTACTATGGGGCACGGCATCGCTCAGACGTTTGCGATGGCCGGTTGCTCGGTCACGGGGTTTGATGATGTCAACGCGGCGGGTGAGTCGGTGCATGATCGTGTGCGGCAGAACCTCCGGGACTTTGTGGGAGCGGAATTGTTTCCGGCGGATCAAGTCGATGCGGTGCTGAAGCGGATTGTTGTTTGCCGTTCAGAAGTGGACGCAGTGCGCGACTCGCAGTTTGTCACGGAGGCGGTTCGTGAGGAGCTTGTCGCGAAGCAAGAGTTGTTTGAGCGGCTCGAATCGCACGTCGCTGATGACACGATTCTGGCGAGCAACTCTTCGACGTTTCCGATCTCGCAATCAGGTGCGCGGCTCAAGCGACCAAAGCGAGCAGTCGTCACGCACTGGTTCAATCCGCCGCACATCGTGCCAACGGTGGAAGTGGTCGGCAGTTCGCAGACGAATGAGGCGACGATTCAAGCAACTCTCGAATTGCTGCGACGATCGGGCAAGCTGGCGATCCGCATCAATCAAGAGTTGCCCGGATTTCTCGTCAACCGCGTGCAGATCGCCGTGATGCGCGAAGTGTGGGACTTGTTCGATCGCGGCGTTGCTTCGATTGAAGACATCGACGCGGCTATTCAAGGGAGCATGGGCTTTCGGCTCGCGGCGCTCGGCCCGTTACGAATTCATGACTTCGGAGGGCTCGACGTTCAAACTGCGGTGTATCGCAATCTCGCCCCAGAGATTGCCTCCGGCACGCACGTCCCCAAGAGCGTGCAAGACATCGTCGATGCCGGACATCACGGCTTCAAAAACGGGCACGGCTTTTACGAATATTCACCCGAATCGTCTGAGCAAGTTCGATCGGAACGCGATCAGAAATTTCTGTCGCTGTTGAAGCTATTTCACAGCCGCCAGAAATTAGACGCCGGGAAGTGAGCAGTGTGACTTCAAAAGAAAAACGGCGGATGAACTTTCAGGAAGCCCTTCAGTTTCATCCGCCAGCGATCAGAGATGAGTTTGAGCACGCGCCGATTACGTAATCGTATTCAGAAAATCGTCATCAACATAAAAGACGATGTTGCGATCGACCGTGAAACTAAACGTGGTCTCTGTGGAGTCACGCGGATCGAACGTGGTGCCCAGTCCATGTGATTGTACACGATCGGTCTCTCGGGCTTGATCGTCCGAATCGATCACGACAACGTCTAGTCCGCCTTGTCCTTTCACGACATCGCGACCAGCGCCACCGATGACGGTGTCTTGTCCGGCCCCGCCGTAGTTGTAGTCGTCTCCCGCATCGCCCATGACGAGATCGTTTCCGGCTTGCCCCGACGTGACATCGTCTCCATCACCGCCGGAGATCGTGTCGTTGCCGTCACCACCGAGCAGGAAATCTTGATTATCTTCGCCACCGAGATAGTCGTTGCCTGCACCGCCAACGATCGTGTCGTTACCTGTTCCGCCCAGTAGTACATCGTTGCCGTAGCCGCCGCCGATCGAATCGTTTCCGGCAAGACCTAAGATTGTGTCATTTCCATCACTGCTCCCCGCACCACCCAGCAGCGTGTCATCGGGAACTCCGAGGCCGGACGAACGTGTGCCACCATAAAGACGGTCTGCACCGAGGCCACCATCAACATTCACGACCACATCGGAACCCGATGCGTCGATCGTGTCATTGCCGCTGTTCCCCTTCAGCGTGACCGCACCGGTGAGCGACGTGAAATCGGTGCTCGAAATTTGCAGCACGATGTTGTTGGCACCCGAACCGCCGTTGATCACCAAGCTCTTGATGGTTGAGGCGACACCCAAAAATTGGTTACCGCTGCCGGTGTCGTAGGCCAGCTTGAGTTTATTGCTGTCGTTTCGGATCGTTCGCGGTATGAACGGTCACGTTTTCTGTGCTGGTTAAGGTCAGCGTCACATTGACTGTTCCCGAAACGGCTGCGGGAACCAAACGAGTTTCCAGTGCTTCGGTCAAAACGCTCGCACCTGTTTGGCGTCTGCGATTCGAGGTCGTATTCAAAATCCACTTCTGCCAAGCCCGCATAATCATTTCGGAACTCCTCTCACGATGCTGGTCTTTGAAATTGCACTGCTCGATGGCAGCGCCGTTGTCAAATCAGGCTATCTGCGAAAAGTGATCCATGCAATTCAGTGGCGATTGTTGACGATCGTGAAAACTGCCCCAGCTAAGCCTCGACAAAAAAAAAATCGGCGTTCGCGAATTATCGCGAACGCCGATTCGGGGATTGTGGAGCACCCCGGGATGGGGATGAGGTGCTCCGTCACCAGAATTCGTCTGCCTCTAAAAATCTCCCCGCAAGCTTCCGAAGTCTGCGAAGACTTTGGAAGTTTGAGACCGTGCTTTCACCAAATGTGACTACAATAAGGCGACCACGAGGTCAGTGATGGAGTCGAAATCACTGAAGTTATAATCCACATAGTGCAGGTCTAGCTTTTCCTTCTTTTCAGAAGTCATGCCGATCACTATGTCACCGGCATCTTTTCCGAAGCCGCTACCGCCTTGAACGACGTCAGTCCCAACTCCGCCATCGACCGAGTCGTCACCAAGTCCGCCACTGAGAACATCGTTGCCAGCTCCGCCCAGCAGCGTGTCGTTGCCGTCGCCGCCGATGAGCTTGTCGCTTCCATCGCCGCCATCCATCTTGTCGTTCCCGTCGCCACCTTCCATCAGATCGTTGCCGCCTTGACCGTTGAGAGTGTCGTCGCCGATCCCACCATTCATCGTGTCGTAGCCAGTACCACCGTAGATGACATCGTTGCCATCACCGCCCAGAATCTTGTCGTTGCCATCAGCACCGTTGAGCGTGTCGTCGCCCCCTTGGCCATTGATGCTGTCGTCGTTGGCTCCGCCGTTGATGCTGTCGTTGCCGAGTCCGCCAATGAGCAGGTCACGTTGAGCACCGCCCAGCAGGGTGTCTTGGTCGTCACCGCCATCGCAGGTGTCGTTGCCATCGCCGCCATCGAGCAGGTCGTCACCAGTACCACCGACGAGCAAGTCATTGCCTGCATTGCCACGGATCACATCGTTATCACCACCGCCGTCCAATTGGTCGTCGCCACCACCACCGAGGATCGAGTCATTGCCGGCACCGCCATGAATGGTGTCGTTGCCCGAATTGCCGTTGAGGTGATCGCCGACCGCCGCAAGATCGGTGCCCGTGATGAGGTCGTTGCCCGCGCCGCCAGAAACTGTGACGGAGTTCAACGCCGTGTATTCACCTGGATTGTTTGTGATGTTCGACAGGTCGATAACGTGATTGAAATTGCCAGTTGCGTTGACGGCCAACTTCTGCACGAGCGAAGCCGGGAGACTGACTTCACCTGTCCCGTCATTGTAGGTGATATCCACGCCGTTCAACTGTGCCGTCGTCTCCACGACAGAGAGTGTGACATCGTCGGCAACGTCGTCCGCCACAGAGGCTGTTCCCATGTCGTCGCCGCTAGCGGTCACGGTCAGTGTCCCGGTCACTGCGTTGAAAGAGGTGACGGCAGCCGGTACGGCGCGCGTTTCTAAAGTTTCCAAACGATTAGCACCGTTGCGAATTGATCGGCGTTGTGAACCGAGCAATTCATTCCAAGTCTTCTTGAGCATGATGATCCCCCCACAAGTCTGGTAACGAAAATCCCCTGAATCGTTTTGAGGCCGTCGTCGTCCTCACGCCACAAAGTTACCCGCGCGCCGCCGAGAGGCAATTTTTTGCGACTAGATATTTCGTGGTTGCTGGGGCCAGTGAGTTCACATTCCAAAAGACTCTTGTGACCGACGTCAATTGGAAAGCGGAGCGTGATTCTGCGGAATTTCTCTCAAGTACGTTGAGCACTCACTTGGATTATTCACGCTTCGGGGAAATTCCGTGACAACGTGTGTCATTGAAGCCTGACGCGCAAGCGAAGGAATGTTGCGACAAGCCCTTCGCTTGCGCGTCAGGCTTCAATGCGAACATGAATAATCCAGGCTAACATCCGGTATGCGTATCGCGTTCTTGACCTCCGGATGTTTTGTGCCCAGCAGCCGTTTTCGAGTGCTGGCATTTGTCCCGCATTTGCAGCGGCTTGGTCACGAATGCCTCGTCTTACCGAGCCGTCCAGAGAAGTACGCCTCGCTGCCGTTGCTGGGCTTTCGCTTGAGCGGTCATGTCAAACGTTGGAATCGCTGGCAGGATCTCACTGCGCTGAAACGTTGGTCGCCGGACGTGGTCGTTCTCGAACGAGAGATATTCAGCGACCCGACCGTCGATGTCGAGCAAGCGTTGCGTCAAATTTGTAAACGATTGGTTCTTGATATCGACGACGGACTCTTCGTGCTCAATCGCCACAAGTTTGAAGTGCTCTGCGGACTCTGCGATCACGTCATCGCTGGCAACGAACTGCTGGCTATCCGCGCGCGGTCGATCAATCCGCGAGTCACCGTGATTCCCACGTGCGTCGATTTGGAGCGATATGTGGGTGAAGATCAAATCCCAAATCTCAAACCTCAAATCTCAAATGACTCGCTCATCCTCGGTTGGACCGGCACTGCGGCGAACATCGAATACCTCGAAGTGCTGCGACAACCGCTGAAGCAATTGTCTCGTGAGTTTTCAATTGAACTCCGTGTGATCGCGGAATCTGGCCGTCCGCTACGACAACTGAAATTTGAGTGTGAAGGAATTAACACTCACTTCATCCAATGGTCCGCAGCGAGCGAGATCGCTGATCTTCAAGCGTTCGACATCGGACTGATGCCGATGCCCGACACCGATTGGACGCGCTACAAGTGCGGGCTCAAAGTCCTGCAATACATGGCTCTCGGAATCCCAGCGGTCGCATCACCGGTCGGCGTGAATTCCGAAATCATTCGGCACGGCGTCACCGGTTGGTTAGCCACATCGTCGGACGAATGGACGTTTCTGTTACGGCAATTGCTGAGCAGCCCGAATCATCGCACGTCCGTGCTCGCCGCCGCTCGGCGTACCGTTGAAGAACGTTATTCTATCGCCGCACAGCTCTCACGACTCAACGCTTGCCTGGAAGCGGTCGATGCGGGCCAGTAGCGTGGGTGCCGAGAAATAATTCCGTTCAATTACCGGATGCCGCAACGATGTCTCAATCATTTGCGCCTGCAAAATCATTGACGTTTATGTTGGTCCTGCTTGCGGTCATGCAACCGGCAAGTGCGAAAGATCAACCGCCATCGCAGCCTGTCGCGAAGAATGTCGTTGTGATTGTCGCCGACGACTTGGGACTGCAGCTTGGTTGTTACGGCGACAAGCAAGCAAAGACGCCGAACATTGATCGACTGGCGGCGGAGAGCGTCCGTTTCACGCGTGCGTATTGCACGACCGCGAGTTGCTCGGCGAGTCGTTCCGTATTGCTGACCGGCCTCTTCAGTCACGCGACCGGGCATTACGGACACGCTCACGGTGAAGGGCACTTCTCAACGTACGACACGATCAAGACGTTGCCAGTCATGTTGACGGAAGCCGGGTATCGCACTTGTTCGATCGGTAAGTATCACGTCGCGCCGGAAGCGACGTATCACTTCGAGTTCACTCGCAACGACGGCATTCAAGGGGCGCGCAACTCTGTCCGCATGGCCGAGAACGCGAAAGCTTGGATCGCCGAGAAGGACGATCGCCCGTTCTTTCTTTACTGGTGCAGCTCTGACCCACATCGCAGCGGGCCGAGCGGTTTTGGGAATTCGCCGCAGGACGATGCGTTTCCCGGAGTGACGCCGGTTCGGTTCAAACCGGCGGAGATGCACGTCCCGTCGTGGTTGCCGAACGATCCCGTCGTGCGACAAGAATGGGCCGAGTTCTACGAAGCGATCAATCGCTTCGATCAAGGAGTCGGCGCGCTGATGCAAGCGCTTCATGAAACTGGCCATGGGGACGACACACTGATCATGCTGCTCAGCGACAATGGCCCGCCGTTTCCCGGAGCGAAGACAAATCTTTACGACCCCGGTGCACGACTGCCGTTGATCGTACGCGCCCCCGTTCGTGGCTCAGGCAGCTCGCCTGAGCCAACTCGCGAATCGACTCAGGCAAGCCGCCAGAGCGACGGTCGGACAACCGATGCACTCGTGGCGTGGGTCGATATCACGCCAACGATTCTCGACTGGTGCAAAGTGAAACCGGTCGGTCTGCCAATCGTTCCTCAAGAGAACGGCTTGCCTGCCGTAACGGCTCGTAAACCGAAAAACGGAACGTTACAGCCGCTGAAGTTTCACGGTCGCTCATTTTTGAAAACGCTCGCCGATGAACGCGCTTCGCAGAGCGGCTTCGACGAAATCTTCGGCTCGCACACGTTTCACGAAGTGACGATGTACTACCCGATGCGCTCGGTGATCGCTGGCCAACACAAGCTGATCTTCAACATTGCGAATCCGCTGCCGTATCCGTTTGCCTCCGATTTGCAGGACTCCCCAACGTGGCAAATGGTGCTCAAGACGAAGCTCCCACAGTACGGCAAGCGAGCAACCTCCGCGTACATTTATCGTCCGCGTTTTGAGTTATACGACCTCGAAGCTGACCCCGACGAACTGCACAATCTCGCCGACGATCCACAACACGCTCACCGCTTCGCCAACTTACAAGACAAACTCAAAGCCTGGCAAAAACAGACCCGCGATCCGTGGGCAACAAAGTGGGACTACGAATGAGCTGATGGAAGACGGCATTCCGTGAGCCCTGCCGATACCGCTGACAAAACGGTGGTTGTACTCAAACTGAACCGTTCCATGACCAAGCACATTCTCGTCGGCACTGCCGGACACATTGATCACGGCAAGACTCGGTTGGTCGGGCGGTTGACTGGAATCAACACCGATCGGTTGCCGGAGGAGCAGGCTCGCGGGATTTCGATTGATCTGGGCTTCGCACATTTCGAGGTGGACGGTATTCAGTTCGGTGTCGTCGATGTGCCGGGACATGAGCGGTTCATCAAGAACATGGTCGCGGGTGCGACTGGTGTGAACCTCGCGATGTTGGTGGTTGCGGCTGATGATAGCGTGATGCCACAAACGCGCGAGCATCTCGAAATCATGGTGCTGCTCGGCATCTCTGCCGGCTTGGTCG
>JAYUFI010000839.1:0-1381 GCA_043738805.1 Planctomycetaceae bacterium
TCTGGTGGCTGTCGCACCAGATACGCGTCGAGCGTGAACATTGCTGTGACGATCTCGTCGTAAAGTTGCTCGGCGACCGCGTCGAGTACGGCCGTGCACTCGTGGCGATCGAAGAACTGCGAGGCCGAAGCACGGTTCTCGCCTTGGGAGCCGCGGACGGATCAATGCTCTCACGCGTCCGCCGCATCCTGGGGGTTGGTCCGGATCAGATCACCAAACGATCGTGGCCAGCATTCAGTCTTGTTGTCTGCTGCATATCCGTTGCCCTGGCGATGAGCATTCTGACATGGCACGGACTGGCGGAAATGAGCCCCGATCTTTCAAACGCTCCGCTTGTCGCCGATCCGCCGGACGGATTGATCAAACGACAGAAACATCCATTTCTGAACGATGCCACGCCCGAAGTCAAGCACGCGGTGCAGTTGCCGAACGGCGCTGAAGTCGAGTTGGCAGGAGTCGCGTTTGCCGCGGTTGACTTGGGCAATGGCCACGAGCGTCGCAAGGTTGAGGGATGGTGGAGGGCGGATGGAACAAAACGTGAAGGGCAACCGTTCAATCTCATCTCACAGAGCGTCCATGAAGACCACGCAGACTTTCGCGAGTTTGCGATCCGAGTGAGCTTGTCGCAGGACAAACTGCCTCCCGGCGAAGTTCATCTCGCATGGAGTCCAAAACCGGCGCAAGGGGGTGGCGGAACAACGCAAGGGGATCCCGACGATGGAGATGCCACGAGACTTCAGTACATCGCGGACTTTGCCGACAAAAAGTCGGTTACGGTGCAAGTCTACTACTCAGACCGTCCGCTGATTGCGATGTGGCCCGTCGATGGCACAACGTGGCTGGCACCGCAGGACGAACGATTGATGAACCGGCTGCGAAAGTTCATTCACATCGTGGGTGTCGATAAGGGTCAGGCCGAGACAGTCTTGCAGTTCAAGTCGCTGCCGAACCCCGCGGAACCCGCCGAGTTCTCCATCCGAGCCGTCGACCGCAAAGGTCAGCCACACGATGCCAGCGCGTCACGCAACTCAAACGAAGCGGAAGGCCGGGTCTTCTTGATTCCCGCTGCGGACATCGAACACTTCGAGGTTTCCGTAAGACCGAAGACGCAACGAATCACATTTGAAAACGTGTCGCTCGTGCCGGGCCAGATTACCGACGTGAAGGTCACCGTCGAGCCGGTGGACCGCTTGACGGAGGGGAAAGCGGGTGTCGGAAAGGGATTTGGCACCGTTCACAATGGAAATGGATCTGTTGCAGTTGGACTCGACCAGCGGCAGGAAAAGGTGGTTTGGACGCACGACTCGCAGCAGGTCTTCTCAATCGGGGACTTCAGCACGCTCGTGCAATGGCGTCGTAACGAATCGCGATGGGTGCCGAC
>JAYUFI010000840.1:0-3771 GCA_043738805.1 Planctomycetaceae bacterium
CCCATAATGGGATTCTGCCAACCAAATTTGCTGATTCGGCGAAGCAGTGAGTGACGCCTACTTTTTTCAGAGTCAAACGGAGTCAGTTCAGATGACCGAATTGTTTGTGAGCTTAGGTGATTTGATTGTGGCGATGTGGAGCCTGTTGCGAGCGGTCGTCGGGCTTGCGCTCCCCTGGTTTCCTTTGGCCGCTTGGATTGGCTTTTGGTTATGTGCGGTGAATTGGGCGAAGCTGCGAGACGTCTTGATCGACAAAGGTGGGCTGCTGGGTCTGCTGTTGATCGGAGCGGTTTGGGTCTTGATTTGGGGCTCGGTCGCTCCGCCGACGGATGGGAGTCATCACATTCTGGGGCTGACGGTCAGCAATTACGTGGGCAAGTTGGTCTACGTCACCGCGCTGTTCGTGCTGATGTTCCTTTGCGGCAGCGTGCAGCTTTCCGGCTGCTGTCAGCAATGGTGCGTCGTCGAAATGCCTGACCCGCACGCTCATCGTGGTCACGATGAGCATGGACATGGCGGCGATGCTCCGGAACACGGGGGCGATCAGAGCCATGCAGCGCATAATCACGGCCACGCATAGCCCCCGAATCCTCTTTCCGTTGGCGGACACGCATGAAACTGCTCCATCAATTCACCGCGATCATCGAACGTGAAAATCAGGGGTACGTGTCTCTGTGCCCGGAACTCGACGTGGCCAGCCAAGGAGCAACGATTGAAGAGGCACATGCCAACTTACGTGAGGCCGTTGAGCTTTTTCTGGAAACGGCCTCCGAATCAGAGATCGAAGCGAGGCGACATGACGAAGTTTTCGTGACTCGGTTGGAGGTCTCCGTTGGGTAAGTTGCGAGTGCTCTCCGGTCGCGATGTTTGCACGATCCTCGCCGAACACGGATTTATTGAAGTCCGACAGCGCGGGAGTCACATCGTCATGCAGTTGGCTCTTCCCGATACGACAGTAACCGTCCCCGTGCCAAATCATTCGGAACTTCGCATCGGCACATTGCAGTCAATTATTCGACAGTCTCAACTCCCGCGATCTGCCTTCGAGACGTAGTACTTCTTTGGTCTTTGTTGTCGTCAATCGCTCGATCGCTTTCGTATTTCGAGTTTCATTCATGCCTTCCTGGCTGCTGCAATACTTCTTGAATCCGACCTTCGTGCTGGCGGGCACGGCGTTGGTCGCGTCGCCGATCATCATTCACTTGATCAATCGGCTGCGGTATCGGAGGGTGCGATTTGCGGCGATGGAATTTTTGCTCGCCAGTCAACAGCGGAACCGGAAGCGCGTGTTGCTGGAGCAGCTTCTGCTGCTGCTGCTGCGAATTCTGTTGGTGCTGGGGCTGATGCTGCTGATCGCTCGGTTGATTCTTGATCCGAGCCAGTTGTCTGTGTTTCGCGGAGCACGCTCGCATCACATGGTGTTGCTCGACGACAGCGGTTCCATGCGCGATCGAGCGGGAGAGACGACCGGGTTCGGCGAAGCGGTCTCCGTCGTGAAGAAGCTGGTAGCGGAAGGCTCGCGGAGACCCGGGACGCAAGTGTTCTCGCTAGTGCTGCTGTCGAATCCCGAACAGCCGGTCTTCTCTCAGCGCGATGTCAACGACTCGCTGCTGGCTGAGTTGGATACGAAGTTAGAAAATCTGCGTTGCTCGCATCGCGCGTTGTCGCTGGTCGATGGACTGAACGCCGCAAAGACACTTTTTGGCGACAAAGAAGAACGCGGCTCGATGAAGCACTTGCATGTGCTGTCCGATTTCCGACAGCGAGATTGGCAGGATCAGAAGGCACTCTCCGGTGCGGCGGAATCGCTTGATGCGTCCGGCGTGACGCTCAACTTTGTGAAGACGGTCGAGCTGCGTCATGGAAATCTCGCGGTGACGGATCTCTCCGGCGATCTGCAAGTCGCGGCGGCGGGCGTGCCGGTGCGGTTGCGAGTCACCGTGAAGAACTTCGGTGAGCAGGCCGCTGCTGACGTGCGGCTGTCAGTGCATCAAGACAATCAAAAGCTCCCATTGACGCTGACGTTCGACAAGATCGAGGCCGGCGAAGCGGTCGAGCGCGAGTTCGATTTGGTCTTCGACACTCCGAAGAAGCACGATGTGCGAGTGAGCCTCGAAGGCGATTCGCTGTCCGAGGACAACTCGCGAATACTGGCGCTGGAAGCATCGGCCACTCACAAGGTGTTGATCATTGATGGCGATCCATCGGCGGACGAAGGCTCGTATGTCGTCGATGCGCTGGCGGCCGATCCGCGAATCACCGGCTTCGCGCCGCAGATCGAAACGGTGGATTACCTGCGTCGTCGTCCGATCGATGAGTTTCAAGCGGTTTACCTGCTCAACGTTTCCGACCTTCCCGCCGATGCGGTGGACCCGCTGGAAAAATACGTCGCGGCCGGAGGCGGTCTCGCTTGGTTCGTCGGCGGGAGCGTTAAGCCGACGTTCTACAACGAGTCGCTGTTCAAAGAGGGCAACGGCCTGTTCCCCGTGCCGCTCGATGCCGCGCCGCGCGACCTGCCGATCGTCGAAGACTCCGGCCCGGACCTGATCCTCTCACCGCATCCGATCTTTCGAGTCTTCGAGGGACAAGAGAATCCATATCTCGACGTAACTCGCGTGGCAAAATTCTTTCCGGTCGCCGCAAGCTGGATTCGAGACGATCAAGCACGCGGTGACGACGTGCAAACGATCGCCTCGCTCCGCAATCGGCAGCCGTTGATGTTTCATCATCGTTTCGGCAAAGGTCACATCGTCACGTGCCTGACGACCTGCGGCCCCGCGTGGAACAACTGGGCCAAGTACGCCAGCTATGTCGTGCTGCAATTGGAACTGCAAAAGTACATCGCCCGTAGCGACCGCCAACTCGAACGCCGCGTCGCTGGTGAGCCAATTGAGCTGTCGCTCGATCCCAGTGAGTTCACCGATCAAGTCGACATCGTCGCGCCGGACCCGGCCGGCGAACGAGTGATTCGATTGCAAGCAGCCCCGGATTCGGGAAACCCGAAAGCCGAAGCTCGAAACTCGAATGAGGGCGAGGATGTGAAATCTGACGTCTCAAATCTCAAATCTGAAATCGACATTTCAAAACCCAATGCCCTCCGCCTCACCGCCACGTTTCGAGACACCGACCTTCCCGGCATCTATCGAGTGCGGTTGCTCGATCTGAATCAAGTCCCGTTCGAGCGTTGGATCACCTACAACTTTCCCGTCGAGGAAAGCGATCTCGCGTTGGCCAGCAACGAGTTGATCCGCAAACAGCTCGGCGACAAAGTCCGCGTCTCGATACAAGCCCCCGGCCAATTCTCCTGGATCGCCGGCCGCGACATCGGCCACGAAATCCGCGACTGGCTGCTGATACTGCTCTCCGCGATCCTCGTTGCCGAACAGTTTCTCGCGTACCGATTGAGCTATCACCGGAGGTAGGACGCTCGATAAATCAATGTGGTACGACGCGGAGCGTCGTGCCACATTTTTTCAACGAAACGTCAGCAATCGATGGCGGCCGGTATCTGGGGCATAGAACAATCGGTCGCGCGGGGCGTAAACGACTGCGTGTGCGTCATCGAACCGCGTCACAGGAGACTCACGAAATTCCGCGTCCGGTCGGTCTCGAAAATACAACCGTCGCCCCGTGGTGACGACTTCCAATCGGTCTCGAAAGAAGATCTGTGTGCAGCCGGCAATCGTCCCCTGAGCCGGGGCATACTTGGTGACGACCAGATCGTGCTCCTCGGCAGCGGCACAGGTGATTCCGCCCGCTAACAGCCAGCCG
>JAYUFI010000841.1:0-3769 GCA_043738805.1 Planctomycetaceae bacterium
CTTGTGGAGCGAGGGACGTCAACCGATTTGGATTGGGCAGGAGTTGCACCGCGCAGGGATTGTCTTCGCGTGGCGCGGTCCTGCGATTTGCCTTTCGCGGGACCGGTGCTGCCATGCTGTTGACGCCTTGGCTGGATGGAATGAGTCCACAAACTCTCAACGAACTCCCGCCTGACAGCTTTCTGTCCTACAACCGCCACAATCGTCGGCCTCGACGGCGGCGGACTTCTCGTGAGGCGCTGGCGTGGATCGAAGCGTTGGAAGTTCGGCAATTGCTCACCATCAATGCGGTTTTTAACCCGATTGATGCGACTCACGGGAAGTTGCACATCGACACAAACGCTGCCGACAACATCACCATTTCGCTGTCGTTGGATGGCACGAGCACAGTGCTCGTGAACGGCAATCAGGTCTTTAGCGGCGGGCAGACGTTTCCATACTTACGAGCGACTGATCCGAATTTCACAGAACTCGAAATCCTGGCAAGCGGCAATTTCGCCAACTTGGTGGCATTGAGCGGCGTTACGCTGAATGCCTTCACCAGTTTGTTGACCGTCACCGTCAGCGCGGGCGCAGGTGACGACACGATCATCGGCTCTGAATTCGGTGATCTGCTTCAAGGTGGCGACGGCAACGACACGTATCAGTTCGGTGGGGCGTTCGGTGCGGACACAGTCAGCGATTCGCAAGGAAATGACACGCTGGATCTTCATGCGGTCGGTGGCGACCTCGTGGCAACAGTGTCGAGTCAATCCATCACCGATGGAGTGAACTCAGTCGCCTTCTCGACCACAGAGATTGAGAACCTCGTTTCAGGAACTGGCCATGACACGTTTCAGGGGATTGATGCTCCCAGCACGTGGACTCTCGGTGCGACGCAAAGTTATGCGAGTGGCCCCGTCAATCTGACGTTCTCCGGCTTTGAGGTTTTGCAGGGAGGATCCAAATCGGACCTCTTCAATCTGAACCAGACTCAGAACAGCCCACTCGTCCTCAAAGGGGGCCTCGGCAACGACCGCTTCGAACTGGCCGATGGCGTGCATGGCGACACGCTGGATGGCGAAGGGGGCGCAGACACACTGAGCTACATGGCCTACACGACGGCGGTGACGGTCGATCTGTCGCAGCCAGCGGCAACGAACGTCTTGTCGATCACTGGAATCGAAGGTGCCGTCGGCGGCAACGGCGACGACTCGCTCACCGGTGACTCGAACAAGAATTTTCTCGACGGTCAAAAAGGGAACGACACGCTCACTGGCGGAGGTGGTCTGGATGTTTTGCGAGGTGGTCTCGGCGACGATCGACTCATCAACGGCGTCGATAGCGACGGGCAAGTTGGCAACGATTTAATTGTCATCAACGCTTCGCTGGATACGCAGAGCATCACCGATATCACGTTGGTGGCGGAGACGATTCAGCTCGGTGCTGACCTCAAGACGGACGGCGGCAAGATCGTCTTCTTTGGCAATGTGGTGATCAGTACGGCGAGCGTTCTCATTGACACTGAAACGGGCAACGACAGCGTGCCGGGGTCTGTGAAGTTCAACAACGGGACAATCAGTGCTCAGTCAACGCTCGACGATCTCACAATCGACACATCCACGAAAGGTTCGGCGAATGCTGGTCCGATCGCGTTGACCACTTTCGACAACGCCGGTGGTGCCGCGTCCAAGGTTCATGATCTGACTTTATGGGCCACCAGCGGTCAGGGATTGAACGCCAGTCTGAACCTCGGAGCCGGCATTGATGTCTCGCATAACGTGACGGTCACTGCGGGGCCAATTACGGTTGATCGGCCTGTCACAGCCGATGGCGACATCACGTTGACCGCGCTCGGTGCGGCCAGCGATCTCACGATCAATCTCGATCAGTTTGGCGGCAACCTGAGCGTTCGCAGCACCGGCGGTAATCTGTTGCTGGAGGCCGATCAAACGGTCGCGATTCACGAAGATGTCAGCACGACCGGAAGCGGCACAATTACGATCACCGGCAATGCAACCGCCGGTGCTCGCAATATCGTTGTGGACAGCGCCGCGCAGCTTCAAACAGTCAATGGCGACCTGACGTTGATCGCCAACCAAGGCCAGAATCCGCTTCCCGGCAGCTTCGTCGGAATTCTGGTGAGCGGTGCAACGGTGAACAGTTCCGGCGGGAACGTCATGTTGCAAGGACACGGCGGTAGCAACGGCAGCGGCAATGTCGGCGTACAGATCGACAGCAACGGGTTGGTTTCGAGCGGCAGCAGCGGCACGTTGTTGACACTGACCGGATTCGGCGGTGGTGGGACGCGAGATAGTCATGGTGACGGAGTTCTGGTGACTGGAAACTCGACGATCACTTCCAGTGGCGGCGACGTGCAGATCACCGGCTATGGAAATACCAAAAGCACGGCTGGGAATTCAAATCGTGGTGTGAGTGCGCTCAATGGCGGCACGATCAAGTCAGGGACGATCGCGCCGCTAGGCACAGCCGGATTGGTCACCGTCACCGGATACGGCGGCGCGGGCTCCGGCGGCTTCAACGAAGGTGTTCACATTGACGGCAGCGGCTCGTTGATCACATCGGGCGGTGGCGACGTTCTCGTCACAGGGCTCGAAGGTTTGAGCAGCAGCGGGCTGGCGATCGTCCTGCTCAATTCCGGCTCGATCTCGACGGCCATCAACGGCGGTCATGCGACATTGAGTGGCAATAGCATGAACATCGCCCCGTCGGCCACGGTGAGTACCACTTCCAGTGGAGCCGTCACGCTCAGGCCGCAAGCCACTGGAGTTGGAATCGACCTGGGCGCAGTCAGCGATCCCTTCGGCGGCCCGTTGAGTCTGTCTGATGCGGAGCTTGATCAAGTGACCGCCGGCTTGATTCAAATTGGCGACGGAACGTCGGGACAAATCACAATCAGCAACACTATTGATCGCAGTTCGGTCACAAACTTTGCGCTGATGGCGAGCGGTTCACACGACAACATCGCGTTCAACGGCCCGAATGCCGTCTTGGATTCAGACAATGGCAATGTGAGTCTGACATTGAACCCAAGTGGAACGGGCTCGATCACATCGGGTGGTGCGGTGAAAGATGTTGTCGCCAACGAACTCTCGCTGGAGTCTGGCAGCGGCGGCATCGGGACGGCGGCGAATCCACTGAGCGCAGACGCGGTGTCGCTGACGGCGGCCACTCAAAACAATGCGTCCGTATTTTTGAGTGAATTTGATTCAGTCGCGATCGGCTCTGACGGTTTGTCGGCGGGTTTGGGGACGATCACTCTGTCGAGCGGCATGTTTCAGTTGAGCGGATCAAACAAAATTGACGCGACCAGTCCGTTGGTCATCAAGTCCGGCGCGACGTTCTCGCTCAACGGCTTCGATCAGACGCTCGACTCATTGAAAGGAGACGGAACGGTCATCGGCGGTTCTGGCGGAACCCCCACGTTGACGATCAACGGCTCCACCAACGGAACCAACGGATTGTTTTCCGGGACACTCGGCGGTGCGGGGGTTGATAACTTCGGACTGGCGAAGGCCGGCGCGGGAGCGTTGACCTTGTCGGGAACGAACACGTATTCGGGTTCGACGACGATCACCGGCGGCACGTTGTTGCTCAACGGTTCGGTGGCTTCGGACGTTTTGGTTCAAGGGACCGGCACACTCGGCGGAACAGGTTCCATCAACAGTGCGAACACGCTGAGCATCGGCAATGGCGGCACGCTCGCACCCGGCAATTCGCCCGGCATTTTGAATTCTGGCAGCGTGTCGTTTACCGGCGCATCAACGTT
>JAYUFI010000842.1:0-26420 GCA_043738805.1 Planctomycetaceae bacterium
GGTGTGGCGCGGTGGCGGCGGGCCGAACGTGCAATACAACCAGTTCTTTCCGGATATGTTTATTGGCGGTCAGTGGAAGGGGAAAGTCCTCTCCGCGCGGGTCACCGCATGTACCGCGTGTCACGGCGTCGGCGAAGACGCGGGGGCATCGGGCGGATTTCTCAGCCGCGTTGAGTTGGTTGAAGCGGCAGTGAAGCTCGACCTCGCCACGCTACTGACCGGAACCTGTCCGCGCGACTGGCAAATGGCGGTCGACGCTGGTCGCTTCGTCGTACCGTTCGGAGCGTTTTCGGCGCAAGTGAATCCTGGCGTGTATCGCACCGTTTCAAAGCCGCTGATGTTCAACATGGGACAGCGCGTCATCGAAGGGGACATCGGTGACCCGGTGCTGCCGATGCCGTTCTCGGATGAAGGAGCAAGCCTGAATGGTTCGATGACGCTGTTCACCGACGGCGGCACGGACCCGATCACAATGACTTACAACGGCTACATCGTGAATGGCCTGAAGGGATCGTCAGACGGAATCAACTTCGATGCGAGCCGCGACATCGTGACGCAAAACAATAGTCCGTCGCTCGGCGGTCGGGCCACGATCGGCAACCGCTGGGTGCGCTTCGGCAGCTCGGTGATCGGCGGTCGTTTCAACGATAAGCCGGTCAGCGACGACTATCCCGGACGGCAGAACTATTTGATCTACGGTTTCGACGCGACCGCTCGCTACGAGAACATGCTGCGGTTTCAATTCGAATACGCGCAACGCAATACCGATTACCTCGTGGCGGCCGCCGCGCCGCCGGTCGCGGCCATGACGAGCGTCGAAAAAGTCTGCGGCTACTACTTCGAGTTAGAAGGCCGCCGCTGCAACGAATCGAAGCTCAGCCTCATCGGTCGCTGGGACCACATGAATCGCAACGTTGCGCCGTCGGCGTTGAACATCACCGAAGTGAATCGCATCACCTACGGCTTGAACTACGCGGTGACGTCGAACAGCTTGTTCATGATCAATCACGAGATCTGGCGACCAATCAATCACAAACACATCGACGTGTTCGGCGTGAGGTATGCCGTGACGTTTTGAGGTTGAGGATTTCGTCGAGCAGGCGGCCTGCCTGCCTGACTTCTCGCGAAGAACAAACCGGGGAGTCACCTGTTTTGCGAATTAACAGAAGCACTTTGTGGGGTAAATCGCATGTCCGTCGTCAGGTCTTTCGGTGAGAGCGTGTCTCGCCCTTGCGGTAAGTCCGAATTCTGTGCGGTTCTTGGTGAATTCATCTTCGTTTCAGATGAGAGTCAATGCTAGAAGCCTCGCCTTGCCGAGTACTGTTTGAGTTCATGTCTGTCTCATTTCTTATTTGTTCTGTCGGGCCTGCGGCGCTCAAGTCGCGAAAGGAAATTTTGCCATGTTGTTGAAGAAAATTTGGAAGCAGTTGTCATTGAGTGGCCTCAAGGCTCAACGCCGTCAAGCGGGTCGAATGGCTGCTGCATCGGCTCAGGTTGAGCAATTCGAGACGCGCTGCCTGTTGAGTATCAATTCAGTCTTCACTTCAGCGACCGGTGCGTTGGCGATCACCAGCAACGGCGCAGACGCGATCGCAATCGGCTCGAATGTCGATGGCAACGTGACGCTCAACGGGAGTGTGCTCAGCGCCGCGAACGGAACCGCGACCGGCCCGGTTGCTGCGAGTTCAGTCATCTCGCTCACAGTGACCGGCGGAACGGGAAACAACACGATCAATCTCAACGGCGTCAACAAGACCGCCTTCTCGGCGCTGACGGCGGTCAGAGTCGATGGTGGCGCGGGGAATGACAACATCATCGGCAGCGGCATGGATGACAGCATCATCGGTGGCGCTGGCAAGGACACGATCAATGGCGGAGACGGCAACGACTCATTGTTCGGAGGTGCGGGCAACGATGTGCTCATGGGGGGCAACGGCGATGACAGCCTTGATGGTCAGGACAGCAATGATTCGCTCGATGGTGGTGCTGGCAACGACACTGAACTCGGCAGCGCCGGAAACGACACGCTCGCTGGCGGAGCCGGAAACGACTCATTGAACGGCGGTGCAAACAACGACTCGCTGAGCGGTGGCGATGGAACAGACAGCCTCGACGGCGGCGATGGCAACGATGTCGAAGATGGTGGTGCCGGAAACGATACCGCACTCGGCGGCACGGGGAACGACTCGCTGCTCGGTGGAACAGAAGACGACTCGCTCGATGGCGGCGACGGCAACGACAACATTCAAGGTGGAACGGGAGCCGATGCGATCAACGGCGGTCTCGGTAATGACAGCGTCGATGGCGGCGATGGTAACGATGTCGAATCCGGCGGTGGTGGCAACGATTCGCTGACCGGCGGAGCGGGTGACGATCAGCTTTCTGGCAACAGTGGCCTCGACACACTCAATGGTGGCGATGGCAACGATACCGCGAACGGTGGAGCCGACAACGATTCGCTGATTGGCGGCGCGGGGAATGACAACCTCAACGGCAGCGACGGCAACGATGTCGTAGATGGTGGAGATGGAGCGGACATCGTCGCGGGTGGTGCGGGGAACGATAGCCTTAAGGGAGGCGGCGCGACGGATCTGTCGAATGACACGCTCAGCGGCGGCGATGGCAACGATAGCATGGACGGCGGAGCGGGTGATGATTCACTCGACGGCGGAGCAGGCAACGACAGTGAGTTGGGTGGCGTCGGCAACGATGCGATCCTCGGCGGGCTTGGTCTCGATACACTCAACGGCGGTGACGGTAATGACACGCAAGACGGCGGCGGTGACAACGACTCAGTGATTGGCGGAGCCGGGACCGACAACCTCACTGGTGGCGATGGTAATGATGTCGTCGATGGTGGCGATGGAAGCGATACCGTCGCGGGCGGTGCTGGTAATGACAGCCTCATGGGTGGCACTGGCGCAGCGAACGATTCGCTTGTTGGTGGCGATGGCAATGACAGCATGGATGGCGGAGCCGGAGATGATTCGCTGGATGGCGGCAATGGCAATGACAGCGAAACCGGCGGTGTCGGCAACGATTCGATGCTGGGTGGCGCGGGACTTGATTCGCTCAATGGTGGTGACGGCAACGACACCGAAGATGGCGGCGATGACAACGACTCCCTCGTTGGCGGCAACGGTAATGATCTCTTGAATGGTGGAGCCGGCAACGATACTGCTCAAGGTGGAGCTGGCAGCGATTCGCTCGCGGGAAACACCGGCGATGATTCGCTCGACGGCGGTGATGGAGCGGACGACGTCCAAGGTGGCGACGGCAACGACTCCGCCGCTGGTGGTTCTGGTGATGACACCCTCTTCGGCGGAGCGGGCGATGACCAGATCGACGGCGGCACCGGAGCCGACGACGTCATCGGTGGTAGCGGCAACGACGATATCACCTCCGACAACCAAGACACGGTCGATCAAAATGGCAACGACAGTGAGGGCGATACGACCGGTGGAGGCTCTGGCAGCGATCTAGTCACGATTTCTGATGAAGGACCAGACACGGGGAATTAGCGTGACCTCCTGAGACAAGCTTTCAACCGCCCTAACTCAGGCGTTTGGTTGAAGTCGCACATTCAACGAGACAGGCTTTTCAACGTGGGGACATTGCATCCCAAGCGAAGAAAAGCCTGTCCTTTTTGTTTCCGTATGATGGCAGCAAGGGGCGGGGCTAGCGGATGCCTGGAATCTGACCTCTCGTAAGATCCTTGTAGAGGTCGCACAGGTGCTTCTTCGACTCATCTGCGGTGTTCCCTTAAGTCCAAGTAATCCGGGTAATAATCCAGCGAGGCTCCGTCCTCTTCCCTGAGGATGATTTTCGTGATGCTCATGAAACATCTCCTTTCGCAGGGATGATGCGCGATCACCGCATGAAGACGGAACGATTCATTGTCACGCCACGATTTCATGAACCACTCGACCGGAGACGTCGGTCAGGCGGTAGTCGCGGCCGGCGTGGCGGTAGGTGAGGCGTTCGTGGTTGAGGCCGAGGAGGTGCAGGATCGTTGCGTGGAGGTCGTGGATGTGGACTTTGTCTTGGACAGATCGGAAGCCGAATTCGTCGGTTGCTCCGTAGGTCGTCCCTCCCTTTACTCCGGCTCCGGCGAGCCACGTGGTGAAGCCGAGATGATTGTGGTCTCGACCATCGCTCCCTTCGGTCGTTGACGTGCGACCGAACTCGCCGCCCCAGATGACCAGCGTGTCTTCCAACAAGCCGCGGCGTTTGAGGTCTTGCAGCAACGCGGCGGTCGGTTGGTCGATGTCTTTGGCCAAGCGTTTGGTCTGATCGTTGTGGTTCGAGTGCGTGTCCCACGGCTGGCCGTTGCCGTAGTAGACTTGCACGAACCGCACGCCGCGCTCGACCAATCGTCGAGCCATCAAACAGGAGTTCGCATAGTGCGACGTGCCGTACTCGGCGCGGACGGCTTCCTGTTCTTGCCGAATATCGAACGCATCGGACGCGGCGAACTGCATGTGGAACGCGGTCTCCATCGAACGAATGCGAGCTTCCAGCGCGGGCTCTTCGGGATGTTTTTCCTGATGCTTCGCGTTGATCTGCCGCAAGAGGTCCAGTTGCCGCCGCTGTTGAGGGACCGTCAATTTGTCATCGGCATTGCGCAGGTTGGGCAGCATCTTGCGCGGGTCGAGGTCACTGTGATTGATGTACGTCCCTTGGAATTCACCGGGCAGGAACGCACTGGTCCACAGCTCCGCGAACCGCACCGGCCGACCGGGGCAGAGCACCACATAGCCGGGCAAGTCAGACGCCTCACTGCCGAGCCCGTACAGAAACCACGCTCCCATGCTGGGCCGAGTCGGCGTGATCGTGCCGTTGTTCATCAAGAAGAGCGCCGGGCCGTGATTCGGATTGTCGGTGTGCATCGAGCGAATGATGCACAAGTCGTCGATGCACTCGCCGATCTTCGGCAGCAACTCGCTGACCGGCAGCCCGCACTCGCCTCGATTCCGAAATCCAAACGGCACCGCCATCAGACCGCCGGTTTTGTTCTCAGTGCGGAATTCAACTTCCTTCGGTCGCTGCCCCGTGAATTGATTGAGCGCCGGCTTCGGATCAAAGAAGTCCGCCTGAAACGGCCCGCCATTCATGAAGAGCTGAATGACTCGCTTGGCTCGTGGAGCGTGATGAGTGATTGCTGATCGTTCCTGCGGCGAACCATTCGCCAGCACGAATTGCTCCGACAACAATGACGCGAGACCAACGGTTCCCAAGCCGCCACCAAACCGGTGCAACATGGATCGACGTGAAACTTCAGACTCAAACATGCTTGCGACCTCTTGCGGTGTGAGACAACGGCAACGCACACCGCCCCCATCCGCCCTTAATCCTTCAATTCTTCTGAATTCGCAACAAGATTGCTTGCCAGACTTCAAGAACACGAAAGCGATCAACCCATTGCGCGATGTAATCACGGTCGATTCGATCACCTTGAACGCGAAGCACACCGGTGATGTCCCGCAAATGCTTTTCCGAACCACCTTCTTGGTAGTAACGCATCTTGCTGATGATCACGTCTTCCGGACTCGCGGCCATCTTGTAATTCCACACGCTGCCTTCGGCTAAATTGCAATTTTGACCAAGCGTCGTCTTTGGAAATCATAAAGTCGATCTTGTTACCCGATGCCGGATGAAGCACGTTGAACTCTGCGTTCCGAATCGAACAGCTTCTCTCGCAGACTGTTTGCTGACGCAAAATTCTGGTTCGGGAAACTGATCACAAAGGTCGGAGATTTTCCCAATCGGAGATCGAGAACAATGTCGATGTCGGCGGTGAAGCGAGCCTCACCCCAAATTGAAGTCGCGTACGATCCGAAGCGCATATGGAATCTGCAATTGTTCCAGAGTTTGCACCGCCAGTCGTAGCAGATCAGTTTGTTCCACGGATTAGTCTCCGGCTCACTTCTTTTTGAATTTCAGTGTCCGACCACTCCGGATTCATGCGACGAACTCCAACTTGGCAGTGCGATGGGCTTCACCGACCATCGCGGTTTTTTCGGCGGGAGTTTTCGTCCGAAGAATTGCGGCCATCGCATGATCGACCATTTCGATCTGTCCATCATCGAGTCGAAAGCCGGTTGTTGTTGTGGGGTTCATGATTTTGATCCTGAAGTTAGTTGCAGGATACTCGGCTATCGGCACATCGACAAATCGGATTGGCTGGTGAGCGTCCGTCAAAGATTGTCCATACGTCGGCGATTGTTTGTGAGATTCCTGAAACCTCAAGCAGCGAAGGTAACTCGTCTGATCGGTGAACGATAACCTGTCTGGACGAAACCGAATGCCTCTGGCACACTCCCGCTCCCCAAAGGACTTGGGGTGAATTATTGCTCCGCGCAAGGAAGCCTTTCATGAGCGTGTCTGTTGTCGTTCCGATTTACAACGAAGTTGAAAACATTCCGCTGTTGCACGACGCGGTGACGAAGGTCATGCAGCAGTTGGGGCGTCCTTACGAGTTGATCCTCGTCAATGATGGATCAAAAGATGGATCGGCCACCGCACTAGAAGACCTGGCGCGGCGAGACTCCCGCGTGAAGGTCATTGAGTTCCGAAAGAACTACGGCCAGACTGCCGCGATGCAAGCTGGGATGCAAGCCGCGACGATGGACTCGATCGTGCTACTCGATGGTGATTTGCAGAACGATCCGACCGACATCCCGATGATGCTGGCCAAACTCGACGAGGGGTATGATCTCGTCCACGGCTGGCGCAAGAACCGGCAGGACACGTTCATCAACCGCAAGCTGCCGTCGAAGATCGCCAACTGGCTGATCTCCCGCGTGACGAACTTCCCGGTCCACGATCTCGGTTGTACGCTGAAGGCGATCAAGACGGAGATCGCCCAGGAATTGCAGCTCTTCGGTGAAATGCACCGCTTCATTCCGATCCTCGCCCACTGGCGCGGAGCCAAGTGCGTCGAGGTCGTCACGAATCACCATCCACGCCGATTCGGCACGTCGAAGTATGGCATCTCACGCACCACGCGCGTGCTGCTGGACTTGATGACGGTGAAGTACTTCATCCAGTACGTCGTCAGCCCCATGAAGCTGTTCGGCTCGATCGGCCTACTGTGCTTCCTGGTCAGCTTTCTATCGGGAGCGGCCACGTCGTGGATGAAGCTCCGCAACGGAGTTGATATGACGGGCAATCCTCTGCTGCTGCTCACCGCTATCTCCGGCCTGATCGGCGTGCAGTTTCTGTTCTTTGGGATGCTGGGCGAGTTGTGCTCGCGAATCTACTTCGCTGCGCAGAATCAGACAAATTACACGATCCGTAAGACGTGGAATTTCGAGCAGGCCGTCCTGCTCAGAACGTCGAACCGCCGCGCCGCATAAGTAAGAACGGGGCCGAAATAATTTCCCGATGCCATACCAGCACGACGCGCCAGCGAGTGGTTCAGGCCACTCGCTGGCGGGTCGTGCTAATTTCATCGTGAGTCAGGGGAGTTGTTGTGACTCGATCCGAGCTTCTGCGTTTTTGGGTCATGGCTTGGATTCTCGATTGGCCTCTGTGGACAAACAAGAATCACGGATGAGGCGTGAGACGAGATAGCTCGTCAAGCCGACGCACATCAAGGGCGAGAGCCATATCGCACGCGGGGAGGGGGTGAGTAGCTTGCCTAGCTCATAGCACCCCAGCGTGCCGATGATCATGGCGATGAGGCCAAAGAACGCGGGACGACTCCGCAAGCCGAACCATGCCTCAGCGAGTGCTATGCCATAAACAGGGGCAACCATTGCATAGGTATTTGCTTCCGTTCGCGAGTTAAACAGCATGAGATAACACGCACTGAAAGCGTAGATATAAAAACAGGCTCGCGTCGGAATCAGACTGCGTGAGGCCCACCAGCAGGTCAAGAGGGTCGCCACGGCGGCAAATAGCCGCGAAAAAATCTGGATCACCGAAGGCACGTTCCAGCCGGTGACTTTCAACAGACCGAAGAGTTGTGCCCAGTAGCCTGTTTCGCCCAATTGATTCACGGCCTGCATCATATCAATACAAGCTATATATTGATCGACAACATAGCTGGATCGCTGAGTCGCAAACGGAACCAATACCATTATCAGCAGTCCGATCAATAAACGCCATAACAATGGCCGATGCAAGGCTCCCGCCAGCAAGATCAGCACGACGGCCAAGGGCTTGCACGAAAAGGCCAGGATCAGCAACCAAGTCGCTCGCCACCAGCGCTGATCACTGATGTCTCCGACAGCGAGGATCAGTAGTCCGGCGAGGGGCAAGGTGGCTTGACCATTGCGCGCACCGCTCCAGGCCAACGGTGCAGCGACGAGCGTGGCCACGAGAAGCCAGACTCCGTCACCTCCCGCCAGCCGCGTCAATCGGGCGACACCCCAGGCGAATATGCTGATGGTCGTCCAGCGCCAGAGCACCTCGCCCAACGATTCGGGGAACAGAGTAAACGGAGCGAAGGTCAATGCCGCCTGGGGCAGATAAATGAAGCCGGTTCCGGTTCCGTTGTAGAGCGGCTGCCCAGAAAACCATTTTTCGACACCCTGCCGGTAAGCACGCGTCACCGTGCGTTCCGGATCGACGAAAACCACAATCGACACAACGGCGGCGAACAGCAACCACAGAATCCAAGCCGCACGGCGAGATCGTGAAACGGCCGCAGATTCCTCAGACATCAATTCGCCCTCGCGCCGTGATCGGTTTATGACCAACCGTTCACTTTTGTCCTAACTGCCCGTTGAAAATCATTGTGGCTCGACGCTCCGTGTCGAGAGTGGCTGTCATTTGCCAATGATTTTGCTGGCCGTTCACGACGCGGAGCATCGTGCCACAATTTTTCAACAGGCGGCTAACACCGGCACGGATGCTAGGACAAGCTGCTGAAAGCGTCAATTTGTGATGTTCATCACCATCATCTGTTGTAGGCGCAACTTCCCAACTTCGCTTATCGTCCGTCACGCCTGCCTATTGAGAAGAATTGTGGCTCGACGCTCCGCGTCGAGCGTGGCGGTCATTCATTGATGATTTTGCTGGCCGTTCACGATGCGAAGCGTCTTGGTACAATTGTTCAACAGGCGGCCACACATGGATGTCGGTGGTCCGTTCGTAGTATTTCTTGCGACGGAGCACAGCGTGGGAAGGAGTCCTTGGTAATGAGTCGAATGTCCCTTTTGAACGGCGGCTTGGTCAGGAACGGAACGGAGCAATCCAGTTCTGTTGTTGACCACGACCTCACGCTAGTGATTCCCGCCTACAACGAAGAGTCACGGTTGCCGCGAACTCTCTTGGACGCGAGGACGTTCCTCGACGATTGGGGAATCGACTACCGCGTTCTCGTTATTGACGATGGCAGCACGGACAAGACTGCCGACTTGACCGCCTCTTATGGACGAAGATTTTCGACAATCCGCCAGCCAAATGGCGGTAAGGGTTCGGCGGTACGGCGCGGAATGTTGGCGTCACGAGGCCGGATCGTCGCTTTCACGGATGCCGATCTGCCCTACGATCTGGCTGCTCTGCGAAGCGCGTACGATGACATCCGCTTGCAAAAAAGCGCGGTCGTCTTCGGCAGTCGCAACGTGGATGGTGCGGAGTGTCTCGTCGAGCGTCGCGTACTGCGGACAATCGCCTCGTTTGTCTTCCGCAGTATTGTTACGCAGCTCGTATCGCGTCAGGCCACCGACACGCAATGTGGGTTGAAAGTTTTCAGTCATCGCGCGGCCCAGTTGATCTTTTCACGGACCACAGTGGATGGTTTCGCGTTCGATGCTGAGGTCGTGTACCTCGCGCATTTGTTGCAGCTCCCTTTTCGCAAAGTCCCCGTAACGCTCATCAATGAATATGCAACCACAATTTCGCTCACACGTAATGCGGTTCCGATGCTGTTGGACGTGTTACGCGTTCGCCTGCGAGCGTTGCGTGGCGAGTATCGGCTTCACGATGCGGACCTGATTGAGCAAGAGGTCGATCCTGCGTCCGCGTTTCGTAAAGCCGCGTGAGGCAACTTGCTGTGATGACGAGCGGAACCGTAGTGCTGCACGCCGACGACTACGGTATGAACTCGGTGGTCAATCGTGGAATCGTGCGAGCGTTCCGTGAAGGGCTGTTGACGAGCACTTCGTTGCTGGCGAATGCTCCTGCTGCCGAAGTCGCTTGTTCCGAGTGGTTGCAACTTTTGGCAGAGTACCGCGAGGCCACGTTGCCCTCTCTGAAGATTCGCCGAGAACTCGACGAACCGCCGTTGCCGTTTGATCTCGGCATCCATCTCAACCTGACACAGGGCCGACCATTGACTGAAGACCGATATCCGACAGAGCTACTCGATCACAACGGTTGCTTTCCAGGAATCGGCGTCCTGTTTCGGCGATTGATGTTTGCAAAACCGCAGGTTCTCGATGCCGTGTCGTTCGAGCTGAAAACCCAAATCGAATGGATGTGCGATCGCGGCCTGCGCCCGACGCATCTGAACGGACATCAGTATGTCGAACTCATTCCGGCCATCACGGCGTTAATCCCGAACTTGTTGCAACGTTATTCAATCCCGGTAATTCGCGTCGCTTGCGAATCAGGATTGAACCAAACGGTGCTGCTTCAAGGGCAAGTGCTCGCGTGGAGCCTGGCGTTTGTCAAACGCTACTTCGCAACAAAGTTTCGACGCAGCATGCAGGCCGCTCATGTCGTATTCCCCGACCGATTCTTCGGGACGGCTCATGCCGGCCGAGTCGATCGCGCAACGCTCTCTCGCTTTTTGAGTCGAGCCACTCACGGCGGAATCACGGAGATCGGGTTGCATCCCGGCACGACGCCAAGAGACGTCGAGACTTCAGCCGAAGATGTTCCTGAGTTGTTCGGGCCAGAATGGTTTGACCCTTTGGCAAACTTGCGCGAGCACGAGCTTTCCTGGTTGTGCTGTCCAACGCTCCGTGACGAGTTTGTCGAGAGGCAACTGCAACTCGGTCGTCTGCAATCGCTGACGAGTTGATCTTTCTGCCGGATTCGTCTCGTGAACCGTTCCTGTCGAGCAGTCATCTTGACCCGATTTGATAATTCGGCCTACATCACGCCCGCCTCTCGAAATACTTCATTCACTTGCGACGACGCTCGCTTATGAAACACCCTGAACAATTCCGGCTCCCTCCGGTGCTGGCGTGGACGCTGTTGTTGGCGTTTGCCGTCGTGCTGCTGATTTTCGAGCTAGGCGGACATCGAACGTTGGGAACGCACGAAGCTGTCGCTGCGGTTCCGGCTCGCGAGATGGTGAATACCGGTGACTGGATCGTGCCGCGCTATGCGACCGTTCCCCGGTTGCAGAAGCCGCCGGTTGTCTATTGGCTCATTGCGATCAACGGCTGGCTGATGGGATCGTTCGATGAGTTCGTCGTTCGATTGCATTCGGTATTCGCGGCGTTGGGCTTGCTAGCCTTGATGAGTTATTGGGCCGCTCGTTGGTACGGTCGCGAAGCGGCTTTCGGCGCGGCGTTGATTCAAGCAACTTCCATCTGGGTTCTAAATTATGGTCGGCACGCGGAAGTTGACATGTTCTTATGTTTGATCATCGGCGCCGCGTTGTTCTTGGTGGCCACTCAACCGGATCAAGAGCCGTTGTCGAGACGACGGCTGCGTTGGTTGGGAGTCCTGTCATTGCTGGGATTATCGTGGTTGTGCAAGTTCCATTACGGGCCAGCGATGGTGCTCGGTTCGACGATGGCCTATTGGGTGATGCAGCGCCGTTGGCAAAGATTCCTCGATCTGCTCAATCCGTTGGGAATCTTAGTCGCGTTGGCCTGTGTGGTGATTTGGCCGTGGCTCGTGTGGCGTCAGTTGCCGGAAGCCATATCCGTCTGGAAGTCAGAGACCGTCGGTCGGCAAGTCGGTGAATGGGGGCGTGCCCCGTGGTGGTTCTATCTTCCGAGCTTAGTCACGCTCACGATGCCGTGGACGTTCAATGCATTCATGGCGGTTCCGAACAGCTTGCGTCGAGCGTGGTATCAAGCGGACGAACGTGAGCGATTTGTTTGGACTTGGTTGGTTGTGGACTTGGGGATCGCCTGGCTCTCACCGGATAAGCATGACAATTATCTGTTAGCCGCGATGCCGCCGATCACTTTGCTGGCGTGTCAGTCATGGGCTTGGTCGGTGGCCATGATTCGGCGCGGAGTGGTCCAGGTTCCGAAATTTATTCCGCTGGTTGGCGGGCTCGTGTTTGTGGCTTTGGGTGTGTTCTTGTTCGTCCACATGGCACCGCACTGGCCGACCGCTCAACGCGACATTCAACTGGCGGCGATTTGCTTGACGGCAACGCTGTTGCTGGCCTGTTGGTGGTCACATCGACAACAGTGGCCAGCGGTGGGTTGGACGACATTCACGGGAATGCTGGTCTGTTATTTGTTGGTGACCCCGTCGCTGATGCAGGCTCACGATCGTCGGCTGCCGACCGCAGAGTTCGCTCGACAACTGCGACGAGAAGTACTGCATGACGAATCGATTTGCCTGTACGGTCTCAGCGGTGGCTTACCCGGAATGAATCCGGTGGCGTTTTATCTGCAAGACCCCGTTTGCCGTGCGACGACTGCGGAGAATCTCCGCCTGCGGCTTCAAGAGCGTTCTGAGTTATTGGTAATCATTGAGCAGCGGCACCTAACAATGCTCACGCCCATCGGCGACGTTGAAGAGCTCGCTCAGATGCAGCCGAACCCGCATGATTCCCGCGAGCCGCTACTGACCTGTGTTCGCTTGCGGCGGAGGGCTTTAGAAATCGCCACTGCTGCGGAGACCGGAAAACGTCGCCAATAACCGTGGTTATTCCTGAGCGGCAGCCAGCACGTAAATCTGTAGGACGGGCACTCCTGCCCGTCGGATTACCGAAAAACGACGGGCAAGAGCGCCCTTCCTACGAGATCTCTACCATTTGCAGGGCAGAGTCTCGTTTGAAAACATCCTGCGTCGAAATTTTTCCGTCCGATGAACAATCCTGCCAAGATCTCCGCTCATCGTCGTAGCCGTCGGAAGAGTTGCTGAACTTGCTCTGTGTGATAATCGCGCGGCGTCGCAAAGCCCTGCGGAAACTTTAGGAGTTCCTGCAACTGACTGAGCGACTGTGAGGGCAAGAGCTGTGCGGTCGATGCGTCGCCATTGAGATCGCGCAGCGATTGATGCGCGGCGACGATGGCGAGATACCGCTGAGCTTGACCGTCCCAAGTCATTGCGAACGCCGCGTCAGACTCGGTGGCGAGCAAGCGCTGCAAGAAGAGTTGGGCTTGAACTTGGTCACTGTGAGCGGACTCCAGCGAGCGAGACCACGCTGCCAAATTAGCACTCGCTCGGCGAGCAACGGTTGCGAGTTCATTTGCGGGAATAACTCGCAGACGTGAATTCTGCATCAACTGCGTCCATTGAATCAATGAGTTTTCAGCAGCGGATTGATCGAGGCCAAGCACGGGTTTCGATTCGCGTGCAAACCATGTCGCAGAAGCGATCGACCACGAACCCCACTGCGGCTCGCCGATCTTCTTGCCAAACGGATTGCTGATCGTAAGACGGCCTCGCCCACTTTTTTCGGCGAGGTCATGATGGCACGAGTGGCAGTCAAACTCCGCGAGGTCCGGCATGACGTGATGCGATTCCGCTTGCTCACCTTTCACCGACAACGCCAACTCCGCGCGAGCGACCGCGATGTCAGCCATTACTTTCGCTGACTTCACTTGTCCGAGCATCCACAGTTTGAGTTCTTGATCCGGCTCACGTTGTAACGCCGTTGATTCGTTCCAGTGCTTCGGCAGCAATGCTTGATAGCCAGAAAGCTCGAAGCTCAAACGCGGATGTCCGGCGGCGATCAAATCGTGATCGACGGTTGCGTGGGGCGATCCGACATGACAAGCGATGCACGTGTCGGCACGGGTGTCGAGCGATCGCAGATTGCGGAAACCGAACTCCGACTTCTGATGATTAGAGAGTGTCTTCCAAGAACGCTCGGTGTGCCGCGCGAGCCATTGCCCCGCAGCTCCGTGACAGCTTTCGCAACCAACACCGAACTCAATGGCGAAGCGCGGGCTATGAGTGGTCGCAGTTGCGTTCAATGGATCAGTTTTCATCAGCCCAGCGTCCATCGAATGACAGGCCAAGCAGCGTGCCTCTTTGTGAGCGGCTGCGATTCCCAATTTGGCGGCCATCGTCCGTGATACAACTGACAGTAAGACGTTGTAGGCTTGCCGATGAGCAGCATCTCGCGTCGCCCAATGCGTGTACTCACCGCCGACAACTTCGCGACCCCCATGACAACTCGCCGCCGAGCAGCCAGCGACTCCGATCAAAACGGGCTGCGATGAATTGCTGAATCGCGCTTCGCCAATCGCGTTCATCGCAACGACAGGCACGTCAGCCGTGAGCGGCACATCGGCAGCAATCGGCTCACAAAGCGGGAAGAGGACACCTGCGACAATCGCTATTGCCATGATGACTGTCAGGATGCGAAGAACCGGCATCATCGAAACACCTCGCAGCTCACGATGCTCACATGACGTTGAAGACGAACTGATGGAATTCAACTCGACCGAGTCTTGTCGAGTCGATGTCCGCTTCTTTTCGAGCGGCTTCGTTTCCTAAGAACTCGTGCGACACGTGCCGCACAACGCTTGATGCCGTCAAGTTGGGACTCCACCGAGCGTGCGCTGCGGTCGTCAACCTAATTAAGCCCGCAGAAGAAGTTTGGTGGCCACGCTCGCCAAGAACCTGTTGAAAAACAATGTGGCTCGACGCTCCGCGTCGGGGAACGAATTGTTTTCAGCCGTTTCTAAAAACATCACGACGCGGAGCGTCGTGCCACACTGCTTCATCGCGTGCTCATCGGATCGACGTCGATTTGAAATTCGACATCGGAGACACGCACGACCTTCGGAAGGACCGCTCGCCAGAGATCGCGGATCAACTCGAAGGCCGAAGCGGTCATTTGAATGTGAAAGCGCCAGTTGTCGCGGATCTTTGTGATCTGTGCCGGCGCGGGACCGAGAATACGAATTGGGAGCGACAACGTTTCCGCCGTTGATCGCAACAACGTGGCCATTGCGAGGGCCTCGTGCTTGACTCGCTCTTCTTTCGGGCCACGCAGGATGATTCTTGTCAGCGAGCGAAACGGTGGAGCATCCGCTTCGCGGCGTTGCCTCAATTCGTGAGCTACAAAACCGAGGTAGTCATGCTGCGCCGCCAGTGTGATAGCAGGCTCAGTGGGACACGCCGATTGCACGAAAACTCGGCCGCCGCGCGACGACCTCCCGGTTCGCCCGGCGACTTGAGCGATCAACTGGAACGTCCGCTCAGACGCTCGTAAGTCGGGCGCGTGCAGCAACGTGTCCGCGTTGATGACGCCGACGAGCGTCACGTTGGGGAAGTCGAGCCCCTTCGCGATCATCTGCGTGCCGAGCAAGATGTGGACTTCGCCACGCCGGAATTGTTCGAGCGCCTCGTCATGACTCCCCGGCTTCCTCATCGAGTCGCTATCCATACGCAGGCACTTGTACTTGCCGAACTTCGCTTTGACTTCCGCCTCCAACCGCTGCGTCCCGATGCCGAAATAGTAAATGCCCGGATGATCGCACTTCGGGCACTTGGTCAGCGGCTCCGCTTCGTATTCGCACGAGTGACAGAGGACTCGATTGCGGTCCCTGTGAAATGTCAGCGTGATGTCGCAGTGCGGACACTTCACTCCTTCGCCACATTTCTTGCACCACACAGTCGGTGAGAACCCGCGCAGGTTCAAAAACAGAATGACCTGCCCGTTGTCATTCAACGCCAGTTGCATCTGCGATCCCAACGCGCGCCCGATCGCCGCGCCTTTCGTGACGAGCGGATCGTTCCGCGTATCAACAATCGTGACCGGCGGCAGCGGAAGTTTTTCTACGCGGTTCGCCAACGTGAGCAGCAGATCGGAGGGGACAGCGGGCAGGGCTGGAGGATGGGCACTCTTGCCCGTCTCTTGGAGGTGGAGACAGGGATTCGGAGACAGGGAATCAGCAGACGGACGATCGGCGATTGGATACAGCGGCACCCAGTCTTCTTGATCTGCATACTGTCTGTTGCCCATTCCAACAGACGGGCAAGAGTGCCCATCCTCCGAACGGGCTCTCACCCACGACTCAAGCGTCGGCGTGGCCGTGCCAAGCAACAGCGGGATTCCTTCCAGCCGCGCCCGTTCGCGGGCGACTTCGCGGGCGTGATAGCGGGGAGTCTCTTCCTGCTTGAACGACGTTTCGTGCTCCTCGTCGATCACGATCAGTCCGAGATGCGGCGTCGGTGCAAAGACCGCGCTGCGGGCTCCGACGATGACCTGCACTTGCCCGGCGGCGATCCGCTGCCAGTGCCAGTGCCGCTCAGAATCGCTGAGATGACTGTGCAACACTGCGACGTTGTCGAAGCGGCTACGAAACCGGCGAATCGTTTGCGGCGTGAGACTGATCTCCGGCACCAGCACGATCGCCTGACGACCGTAACTGACCACTTCGCGAATCGCTTGAATGTAGACCTCGGTCTTGCCGCTGCCGGTGACGCCGCGCAGCAGAATCGTGCGATGTCGAGCGGCTCGGAGTTCGGCGAGTATTTCGTTCAACGCGCCGGTTTGCTCGGCGTTCAACTTCAAATCCGTTTGCTGAGTCACCGGCCCGAAGTCGGCATCGAACGCATCCGTTCGCTCGCGGATTGCTTCGATCAGATTTTTGGTGCGCAGTGAATTAACGGGGGCGACACCGCAGTCGGCCACTTCGCACAGCTCGTCAATCCGCATGACTCGATTGGCCGAGCACAGCACTTCCATCACCGTTTGCTGCTTCGCGGAAAGCTTCCGCTCCGCGAGCGTTTCGCACACACCGGCAGCCGGTCTCAAAAACAGAATCTCGCGAGTCCCCGCCAGCTTCTTCACGCCCGCCGGGATGACGCTGTCGAGCACTTGACCCCAGCCGCACAGATATCGTTCGGCAATCCACCGCGTCAGTTCCAGCATCTGCGGCGACAAAAGCGGCTCGCGGTCAAGCACTTCGTCGATCGACTTCAGCTTCGGCGGCGATCCTCCCTTCGATCGTTCTGGGCCGATCAATTGGGCGAATGGTCCGGCCTCGACGCAGTATCCAACCAGCCGTTGATTGCCGCCGCCGAACGGCACGCGCACTCGATGTCCCGGCTGCAACCGCTCACGCAATGCGTCCGGCACGAGGTAATCGAAGGTCGTCTCCAACGGCCGATTGATCACCACGCGCGCGACCCACTGATCGGCCAACGCGGCCAAATCCCACGGGGTCGGCTCCGGAATCAGCGGCTGCGGTTCCGCAGTAAACAGGCTTCGTTGTTGATTCGCAGACATGCCGTGGGTTCGTAGCGAATCAGTTCCAGCAACGCCAGCAGGATACAGCGATACGTAGCCGTCACGCTCCGCGTGACGAGCCGAATGCTCCACAACGCTCACGATCTCTCTCCAGTTGCTGCCCCGCACACCTCGCCACGTTCACACTTCATTCGCGTCCACGTCAAGAATGAGGCTGAGTGAAACGACCGGCTCATCACGCGGAGCGTGATGGCTACGTAAGCATTCAAACCGCTCACCCGATGCGATGCCGCTTGTCGAGATACGCCGCGAGGTACGGGCCGTAAGGCTCTTTGGTGTTGGCCAGGTTGTAGCTGATCTTTCGCTCGTGGCAGTCGTGTTCCAGCCGTTCGGTAAACGACTGAATGCGAGAAAGGTATCGCTTCCGCAGCGAGTTCGGATTCACGACGACTCGACCTGCCCCTTCCATGTCTTGAAAGCGAGTGATCCGCTCGAAAGGGAAGGTCAACTCCGCATCGTCCATCGTGTGGAAACACAACACTTCGTGGTTGTTGTGCCGGAAGTGTTGCAAGCCGCTGGCGATCTTCGCTTCGTCGTCGATCAAGTCGCTGATGACAATGACCAAGCCGCGGCGTTTGACTCGCTCGGCCGCCTCGTGCAGCACGGCCCCGACATCGGTTTCGCCACCCGGTTTAACGTTGTCCAACGCATCGAGAATGCGTCGGAACTGCGTCGGGTGCGCCTTCGGCGGGATGTAGGTGCGGACCTCCGTATCAAACAGCAGCAGACCAACCGCGTCATTTTGACGGAGCAACAAGTACGACAACGCCGCTGCCAGATAACTTCCCCATTGCAGTTTGCTAAGGCCGTTGCTCTTGAACGTCATCGAGTTTGAGCAGTCCAGCAAAATGTACGCGCGGAGGTTCGTTTCATCCTCGTACAACTTGATGTAATGCTTGTCGCTCCGCGCGAGCACCTTCCAATCGAGCCCCCGCAGGTCATCCCCCGGTGTGTACGACCGATGGTCCAAATATTCGACCGAGAACCCGTGATACGGACTACGATGCTTGCCGGTCAGAAACCCCTCGACCACCTGCTTGGCGATGAGTTCGAGATTGCCGATACGGGCCAAGCCTTCGGGATCAAAGTAGGGCATCAATGCACCTCAACATCGTCTGTTACCAAGTTGGAACGGTGACAGCGCAATAGATAATCCGAGTGGTCTTCTTTTGAACTTGTACGGCAATCACAGGATGGCCTTCCAATTTACGTGTCGGCCCATCCAAACTGAAAAAGTACCTTCGCCAGTTTTGACTCTCCTCGACCTCATCTGCTTCAGAAAAAACTTCGGCAAATTCCTGCTCCAACCGGCCAGAAACATCCCGCGCTTCAATGCGTTCCAGAAAGCTGAGAACCTTCGGCGATAGTTTGCCTCGCTGCACGTCGGTGACCGGGTAGTCCAGCATCTCCGGCTTCGGTTCGATGATGGGGTCAAGCTCGCGGAAAGACTTAATTCCTAACCATGTCAGTAACCCACAAAATACGACAACGGGTATCAAGAACTTCCACCCGACACGGGACGATGGATGCGACACACGTTTCGAGTCTCCTGACGACACGTTTCACCCTCCGCTTACTCCGGCTCGCGAATCACGTCGAACAGCTTTTCGACGATGTGGTCGGTCGTGATGCCGTCGCTTTCGGCGGAGAAGCTGGTGACGAGGCGATGTCGCAAGACAGGCCGAGCAACGGCGCGGATGTCGTCGCCGGAGACGTGGACTCGACCGTCGAGCAGAGCGTGTGACTTCGCGGCCAGCAGCATCGCTTGGCAGGCGCGCGTGCCAGCACCCCAGGTGATGTACTTCTTCACGAAGTCAGGCGCTTCGTCGGACTTCGGCCGAGTCGCTCGGACCAACTGCACGGCATAGGCGGAGATCGACTTGCCGACCAAGACCTTCAAGACCACTTGCTGCATCCGCAGGATGTCGGCTCGGTCGAGGATCGGTTGCAGCTTGACCGCTTCGCCCGACGTCGTGGTTTCGGCAATGCGGAGTTCGTCTTCGTACTTCGGATAGTCGATCAAGATACGGAACATGAACCGGTCGAGCTGCGCTTCCGGAAGCGGGTACGTTCCCTCCTGCTCGATGGGGTTTTGCGTGCCGAGCACCAAGAACGGTCGTTCGAGCGGGAAGTCTTGGCCGGCGATCGTGACTTTGTATTCCTGCATCGCCTGCAACAGCGCGGCCTGCGTTTTCGGCGGCGTGCGGTTGATTTCGTCGCCGAGCAGCAGGTTTGTGAAAATCGGCCCCTTCACAAACTTCATCCGACGGTTGCTGGTCCCCTCTTCGGTTTCGAGGATTTCCGTGCCGGTAATGTCCGACGGCATCAAGTCCGGCGTGAACTGAATGCGGCGAAAATTCAGCGACAGCAAATCACCGATCGTGGACACGATCAACGTCTTCGCGAGTCCGGGCACACCTTCCAGCAAGCAGTGCCCTCGTGAGAACAACGCGATGAGCACCTGCTTGAGCACGTCCCCTTGCCCGATGATGACCTTTTCCAATTCCTTGGTCATCTTGTGATAAGCGGCGGTGAGTTCTTCGGCCGCTCGGAGGTCGGCGTCGTCCATTCGTTCGTTGCCAGAGGTCTTCAGCATCGTTGTTCCTCGTGGAGTGGGCTAAGTGGTGTTAGCTGTCAGGCGGGTCGCGATCATCGCGAGCTTCTAATGCGTTACGTTCCAAAACCAGCACGCTTCAAACCGTGCGGATGCGTAGGCTAACTCCCGCGTTCAACGAGTCAATTCACCGTGCCGAGATTCACGCCAGCCAAACCAAGCGAGCGTGCGGTCGGCTCTTGATCCTCCGGAACGAGTTCAAACGCCGCGACCAATTCCGGAGGACAGCGACGCGGAGTCCGTTGCGGCCAACTGATGAAAGCCCAATTGGTCTGAGCCTTCGCCAACACGGTGTGATCACTCGGTCGCACCACCAAATACTTCCGCAGTGATGTCAGCTTTCCGAAGGTACTCACCCACGTCACCACCTTGATCTCATCGCCGACAAACGCCGGTTGCAAATACTCGATCAAATGCGACCGCACGACAAAAACCGCTCCCGCTTCTTGATAACGTTCCGTCGTCCAGCCCTGCGCGGAGGAATGCTTGATCGCCGCGTCTTGCAACCAACGCAAATACTCTACGTTGTTGACGTGCCCCTGCCCATCAATCTCGTGTGGTTGCACGGTCAGCGAAAACTCAAAGATGGCTGGCATAGAAAGAAGACCTTGTGATACCAAGACGTTTTTGAAGAACCACACGATTGACCGGCAAGGCTTTGGAGCGTCTTTGAGTAATGCGACCGGGTTTCTCAAGCCGTTTACGATGACTGATCGGCTTTAGGAAAACTGACAAGGCGAATTCAATCATACGAAAAATCCAAGATGAGATGCTTCCATGCCCGTGAAAGTCCTTGAGATGTTGGGACCGCCTCGCCGCCGACGGTTGGTTCATCAATCTCACGCGAGGCAGTCATCGCGTCTTGAAACATCCTTTGAAACGTGGCATCGTGGTGGTCGCGGGAAAGCCCAGCAAAGACATCGCTCCCGGAACTCTTAAAAGCATTTTGCGACAGGCGGAATTGGAGGACGAATCATGAAAGAGTACACGGTCATCTACGAGTGGGCCGGCGAGAACTATTCCGCCTACGTCCCAGATATCCCCGGCTGCGTCGCCTGCGGTGACACGGTTGAAGAAACCGAAGAGTTGATGAAGGAAGCTATCGAGCTTTACATCGAAGCCCTTCGCGACGATGGCCGACCGATCCCCGAACCAACAACCAATGCGCGGCAGTTGGCGGTGGGCGTTTGATGTCATGAAATTCGAACTGCACGCCAAAGACGCCCCCAAACAACGCTGCCCTGACATCACCCGCGCCCATACCTGGCTCGGCTGGGAACCGCGAGTGCCGATCAGCGTCGGGCTGGTGAAGGGTGAAGACGGTGGAGTATTACCGACAGTTGGTGGCCGCATCGGAACATCATCATGGCTAAAGTCGTGGAAGTATTCGTGCCGATCGACAGCCGACTTAGATTTGTTTTCTTCGGCCTGGAGTGCGCGCTAGGTGTCACGCTTTACCCATTGGAGACCGAACGAGTATTTCAGGATTGCCAGCATGACCAAGTCTCCGCGAAGAGTTATTTGTTTCACGACTCTCGTGCGTTACGCGTGTCCGGCAAGGTAGAGGAATATGAACCCGAAGACTTAATTCTTCGAATCGAAGGGCGTCGCAGCCTGCAAGATGTGTTGCAGCGCGTCGTTGAAGGTGCGGACGCTCTGCTTCGTGACTTAGATAGGTTTCACGACGAAAACGACGAGGACTAACGTCTTAAAAGAGATGCAGCGAAATCAGGAGGAATCAATGGCTCATCGAAAATATCTCGTCACCGGCGCGGCCGGGTTCATTGGGTTTCACACCAGCCAGAAGTTGCTGGCTCGCGGGGACACGGTGGTCGGGTATGACAACCTCGTCCCGTACTATCCGGTCGAGTACAAGCACGCTCGGCTGAAGCAGCTTGTCGGGCAGCCGGGGTTCACGTTTCAGCAGGCGGACCTCAGCGAGCGTGATCGCTTGATGACGCTTTGCCGCAGCGAAAAATTCGATGTGGTCATCAACCTGGCGGCTCAGGCGGGGGTCAGGTACTCGCTGGAGAACCCGCACGCTTACGTCGAGGCCAACGTCGTCGGCTTCGTCAACATTCTGGAGGCGTGCCGACACAGCGACGTGAAACATCTGGTGTATGCCTCGTCGAGCAGCGTTTACGGAGCGAACACGAACAACCCGTTCTCGGTGCATCACAACGTCGATCACCCCATCAGCCTGTACGCGGCCACGAAGAAGGCCAACGAACTGATGGCTCACACCTACAGCCACCTGTTCGCTCTGCCGACGACCGGCCTGCGGTTCTTCACCGTCTACGGCCCGTGGGGGCGGCCGGACATGGCCTTGTTCCTGTTCACGAAAGCGATCCTCTCCGGCAAGCCGATCGACGTCTTCAACAACGGCCAGATGCGCCGCGACTTCACCTTCGTGGACGACATCGTCGAAGGAGTCATCCGCGTCGCCGACAACATCCCGACCGGCAACCCGAATTGGAGCGGCGATCATCCCGACCCGGCGACCAGCAGGGCTCCCTACAAAATCTACAACATCGGCAACAACCAACCGGTCGAGTTGCTGTACCTGATCGAGACGCTCGAAAAATGTCTCGGCAAGAAGGCCGAGAAGAATTTCCTTCCGATGCAACCGGGCGATGTTCCCGCGACGTACGCCGACGTGGATGACTTGATCCGCGACGTCGGCTTTAAGCCGGCCACGCCCATTGAAGTTGGAGTTGAGCGGTTTGTGAATTGGTATCGCGAATTCCACAAGCAGAAATAGAAAGACTCAAACGGAGCAGTTGTTTTGGGATTTTTTCAACGCAAAGGCGCAAAGAACGCGAAGAAAAAGAAGAAGAGGTCAAGAAATTGAGAGATGACTATTGGCTTGCGATCACCCAAGATTTCGGGCTCAATGATCATGAGTAATGAATTCTTGGCGTTCCTTCGCGTTCTTTGCGCCTTTGCGTTGAAAACCTTTCCGTTTGAGTAAAAGAGAGCCACATGCCGTTTCCGCAATTTGATCGCAGCCAACTGAACATTCTGCCGCTGGGCGATCGCATTCACGACTTGCGGCGCGAAGCGATTCTCAATCAGCCGGGCGGTTCGCGAGTGCCATTTGAGCATCCGGCGATCCCAGTGCTGGCCGAACGGATTGTCGAGGCCAAGAAGAATCGGCGGTCGATCATTTTGCTGTGCGGCGCGCATGTGTTGCGAGCGGGGAATGCGCCATTGTTGATCGACTTGATGCAGCATGGTTTGATTACGCACCTCGGCTTCAATGGTGCGGGAGCGATTCACGATTTTGAATTGGCCATGATTGGGCAGACGTGCGAAAGCGTGGCGAAGTACGTCCGCGAAGGGCAATTCGGTTTGTGGCGAGAAACCAGCAAGCTAAACGATGCGGTCAAAGCGGGACATCGTGACGGTCTTGGTTTCGGCGAGTCGGTCGGTCGTATGATCGAAGAAGAAAAATTCCCCTTTCGTGAGACGAGCGTGTTCGCCGCTGGTTATCGGTTAGGAGTCCCCGTGACGGCGCATGTCTGCATCGGCCAGGACATCGTTCACGAACATCCGAACTTCGATGGTGCCGCTGCCGGAGCGACCTCCTACACCGATTTTTTGATCTTCACGCAATCGGTGATGGACCTCGAAGGAGGCGTGTTCCTCAACATCGGTTCGGCGGTGATGGGCCCGGAGGTTTATCTGAAGGCACTCGCGATGGCTCGCAACGTCGCACACCCGCGCGGCGAAAAGATCTGCCACTTCACGACCGCTGTCTTTGATCTGCCGAGCCTCGGCGACGACCTCTCGCACGAAGCTCCAAAGAACGATCCGCGCTATTACTTCCGTCCGTTCAAGACGATCTTGGTTCGCACGGTCGCCGACGGCGGTCAAAGCTTCTACGTTCAAGGTGATCACAAGGCGACGGTGCCAGCGCTGCATGAAGCCGTGATGCGGCGAGTTTGTCAGTAGTCCGTCGTCCGTGGCCTCGTTCCTTGCCGTCATCCCGACTTGCTACCAGTTGTTTTTAACCACTGACCACTGACCACTGACCACTCACCACCAACAACTGACAACCCTCATGACTCCCGAACGCCTTGCCGAACTCATCGTTCAATTTCCGTCGCGGCGGATTGCTGTGATTGGAGACTTTTTTCTCGATAAGTATCTCGAAGTCGATCACGATCTTGATGAGCCGTCGTTTGAAACGGGCTTGAATGCGAATCAGGTGGTCGCGATTCGGCGATTTGCCGGAGCGGCTGGGACGGTCGTTAATAATCTGGCGGCGCTGGGTTGCAAAACGTTACACGCGATCGGAGCAGTCGGGGACGATGGTGAAGCGTATGACTTGCGAAGCTGTTTGAAAAAGACCGGCTGCTCGACGGACGGCTTGCTGACGAGTGGCGAGATCATGACGCCGACATATCTCAAGCCGCGCGACATGCGCGATCCGAGTCTCGCTGGTGAGCACGAGCGATATGACACTAAGAACCGCAAGCAAACTCCATCCGCGTTAATTGACGAAGTGCTCGAGACGTTCGATCGCGTGTTGCCGCAGGTCGATGCGGTGATTGTCGTTGATCAAGTGGTCGGTGACGATTGCGGCATCATCACTACGGCGATGCGAGACGCTTTGGCCGAGCGAGCGTCTCAGCAACGTAACGTGTTGTTTTGGGCCGACAGCCGGAAGCACATTCACGATTTCCGGCACATGGTCATCAAGCCGAATCAGTTTGAAGCCGTTCATCACGCGAACCCGCTTCCGGATGAACGGATCGAACTCGAACGATTGCGAGGCGCGATTCCCGTCTTGAAAGCGAAGACACGCGTCCCCGTTTGCGTGACGCTCGGCGAGCGTGGCATGTTCGTCAGTGATCCCGAATTGACTCACGTTCCCGGCGTGAAAGTCCCCGGCCCGATCGACCCGACCGGCGCGGGTGACAGTGCAACTGCCGGAGCCGTGATCTCACTGGCGTCCGGTGCGTCTCTGGCGGAGGCCGCACTCATTGGCAACTTGGTCGCGTCCATCACGGTCCAGCAACTCGCGACAACCGGGACTGCGCGGCCTGATGAGTTGCCAATTCGCTTGGAAATGTGGCGACAACAGAATCTCGGCTAAGGCAAACGTAAGCGACATAACTGACTCAAACTGAGCGGTTTTCAACGCAAAGGCGCAAAGAACGCGAAGGAACGCGAAGGAACGCCGAAAATTCATTTCTCATGATCATTAGCCAGGAAACATTGGCAATCGCAAACCAATGGTAATCTCCTCAATTTCTTTGCTGCTCTTCGCGCCTTTGCGTTGAAATCTCCCCAACAAACAACTCAATTTGAGTTACTTAGCCCGCAACGCTTTCGCCGATCGCACGAGGCCGACGAACTCTGCTCGATAGCCGGACTTGTCTGATCCCAGCGAGGACTCAGCGATTTCGGCAACCGCGTCGAGCGTTCCGCTTCCCTTATGTGGCGAATGACGGAGCAACATGCCGAAGCTGGCGACGCTTGCCGCGAAGCGGAAGTCCGTCGAGGCTTGAGCGAACGAGCGACCTTGGTCGAGCAGCGTTTGCTCGATGAGCAAACTCTTGTCGGCATCGGGCTGCTTGTAACGCAGTTTGATCGTCATGAGTTCGTTCGTCTGTTGTGGCTGTAGCGATGGGCGGCCCGCCTGTCGCTCGTCAGTGACCGGACTCGCAGGGACATCGCGTCGAACACCATCAGCCGGTGATTTCACGTTCGGCTGATACTTCAACTTTTCGTCAGTCGCAGGCTTCGGCTGAGCTGGCAACTTGTTCGGAGGAATGATTTCGTACAACGCCGTCACCGTGTGCCCCGCTCCGATTTCGCCCGCGTCTTTCGTGTCGTCGTGGAAATCTTGAGCGGCCAGCAAGCGATTCTCGTAACCGATCAAGCGATAGGCGCCGACCTGCGCTGGGTTGAATTCGATTTGGATTTTGACGTCCTTCGCAATCGTGATCAGCGTGCCGGTCATCTGTTCGACGAACACCTTATGGGCTTCGCGGAGCGAGTCGATGTAGGCGTAGTTGCCGTTCCCTTTGTCGGCGAGTTTTTCCAACGTCGAGTCCTTCAAGTTCCCCATACCGAAGCCCAGCACGCCGAGGAACACGCCTGACTTCGCCTCTTCTTCGATCAGCTTCGTCAGGTCATCTTGGTTAGTGATGCCGACGTTGAAATCGCCGTCCGTGCAGAGGATAACTCGGTTCGTCCCCTTCTGGATGAAGTGCTTGCGAGCCAACGCATACGCCAACTGAATCCCTTGCGCACCGTTCGTCGAGCCACCCGCTTGCAGGTTCTCGATTGCCGACAAGATCACGTCCTTTTGAGTCGCGTTCGTTGAATCCAACGCCAACCCGGACGCTCCCGCATAGACCACGATCCCGACGCGATCGTTCTCCGTGAGTTGTTCCACGAGTCGTTTCAGTCCGACCTTCACCAGCGGCAACTTGT
>JAYUFI010000843.1:0-3768 GCA_043738805.1 Planctomycetaceae bacterium
CTGTGCTGTAGGGATCCATGAAACCTCCTCCTTAAGATGACCCCTAATCTACCGGGCTTACCAAGATCGCGCTAGACCTCCGATGGAACTGCTCTAGCAACATCGGCGTTGGTTGTGGGCAGTCGTAAATCAACTCGTAGCCCACTTTGATGTAGATGATGTCGCTCGCTTTCGCCGGAGAAAGAACATGAGAAAGACATCCGTCGGCAGATGAACCGCGATGCGATTTCTCTGGGTGACAAAATTCACCCGGCAATCATCGTACAACGGCAACGGCCCCCTGACTCTGCCCCAGGAAGTCATTAATCCGAAAGTTGAGGTAAATACGCGTCAGCACGACTTTGAGCACAGACTTCGACAAAACGTCGAATGAGATCGAGATTGAACAACCCTTCGCTCCGTTCGGGATGCCATTGGACGCCGACGTAGAACTGCCGAGTTGGATCATCGATCACTTCGATCACACCATCAGGAGAGGTCGCGATGACTCGGAGGTGCCCCGCGTTCTCGACCGCTTGATGATGCGAGGAAACCACGGTCTCACGGCAAAGGTCCGCATCCGACAATGGCACGCCGCAAGGCAAATCCAACAGCGCTGAAGCCGCAATCTCGACGACGATCCCGTGTTGATGGTTGTTTTGATGTTCTTCGACCGCATTCGCCAGCGAGTCAGGCAGGTGCTGATTCAGCCGCCCTCCCGCATGCAGCGCCATCATCTGCATTCCCAAGCACACACCCAGAACCGGACGCCGCGGCCTCTTCGCCAGTGCGTCGAGGAGCGCCAGTTCAAATTCCTGCCGTCGTAGTTCGACGCAGCGGGACAGCGGGTGTGCCGGAATACCAAAGGCCTCGGTCCGAGCATCGTCTCCACCCGTCAGCATCAGTCCGTCGCAGAGATCAACGTACTCGGCGGCCAACTCGACTTCCTGCGGCAGCAACAGCGGAAGCCCAACCGCTACGACGACCGCTCGGCTATAGGCCACGTTGCTCTCGTACCTGCCGCTGGCAATGTCGTTCTCAGCATTATCGACAGTGATACCGATCAATGGACGTTTCATGCATGCGATTGTAGCGAGGTCGTTTCGGTTCCACCGGTCATGCTTCTGTCTGAGTGAACACTTCGTATTTGAGAATAGTTGGTGGTGTCGGTATCGGTTGGCAATGTTGTGGGTTGAACGATCCTTGTGTCGCTAATCAGGCGGTCTGTTACGTCTGTCTACTTCTTCAAAAACAAATCACTCTTGATGACGAACCGGAGCAGTTCCTGCATACGGTAGTCGTTGGGTCTCAGTTGGAGGCCCTGTTCTTGGAGGAACACGAGTTCGTTGTAGGTCAGGCTGCGACCGACGGCATAACAGGCGGCGTGCTTCAGGAAGCTGAAGGCCACTTGATCGATGCGGTCGTTCGCCAGGTAAGCCTTCAGGCCATTCAAATCCTTGATCTCGGTTTTGTCCGGAAGAGTCGAACGGGCGTCGATGCCGGGGTCTTTCTTGAACAGGCCGCCGGCGTCGAACGTCTCGAACGGAATCCCCCACGGGTCGATGCCGGAGTGACATTTCGCGCAGCCTTTCTGGTTGCGGTGACGCTCCAGTTTTTCGCGCAGAGTCAGCTTCGCGCCGTCGTCCTCCTTGAGCTGCGGGACGTTGGGCGGTGGATCGTCGGGCGGTTCGGCGATGATTTTTCTGGCCAGCCAAGCTCCCCGTTTGATCGGGTTGGATTCCCGGCCATCGGACAGCCCCGCCAGGATGCCGGCTTGAGTCAGCACGCCGCCCAGGTTCTCGTTCTCGTGCTTGATCGGGACAAACCGAAACCCGCTTTCCGTGCGGTCGGCGAGGTTGTAGTAGCTCGCGGTGACTTCGTTTGCGACGAGGAAATCTGACTGCACAACGTTTCGCAGCGGCAGGTTTTGTTCGATCAGATACCGCAGAAACTGGACCGGCTCTTGCCGTAACTGCGTCTTCGTGTCGCGCGTGAGCTTTGGGTATCGCTGAGCATCGACCGCCACAACATCGAACTTGTCGAGACTTAACCACTGCGACGCGAACTCGTTGATGAACTGCCCGAAGCGCGGGTCGCGGATCATCCGTTCGATCTCCGCATCTAGCGACGGGTGCAAGGCGTTCTTCGCGGCCAGTTCCAGCAATCGTTGGTCCGGCGGTGCGTTCCACAAAAAATACGACAGCTTCGAGGCCAGCTCGTAAGCATCGAGATCCTCTGCGGCCGGGCTACTGCTGTTCTCGATCAGGAACAAGAACTGAGGCGACGTCAGCACGACGAGCAGCGCGTCTTTGATGCTTTGACGAAAGTTAGCACGACGCGCAAGCGAGTGGTCGGCGTTCTCAGACTCTCGACCACTCGCTTGCGCGTCGTGCTTGTCGGCGAACGAGTTCTTCCAGACGCCGACGAGCGTTTCCAATTCGACGGCCGTGACGGGGCGGCGAAAGGCTCGCGTGGCGAACGAGCGGATCGCCTCCTGAGCATACGCTGCCGGATCGTTCTTGTGAGGCGACTCGATGAAGATGTTGCGATGAGTTGCCGGTGGCCACGAGTCGTAGAACGGCCCCTCGAACTCCACCGACCGTACGAGTAGCCGAGGCATGTCACAGCCATCGGTGTATTCGCTGCGAACCCCGATTTCCCGAATGCCCGCCAGATAATTGACGTTGTCCTTTTCGACATCGGGAGTCGGAAAATCGTTGATCGCCCCCTCGAATACGAACTCTTGCAGTTCGCCGTTCGAGACGGATCGAGGCCCGCCCACTTGCGTCAGCGTGCTGCCGCAGTCGCGACGCAAGCCGAGATAAACACTCAGCGACGGCGATCGTTGCTCGAACGTCTTGAACCGCCGAACTGGCTCGCTGTCGTCGCTCAATCGGCTGAAGACGACGCGACGCAGCCGAGCGTTGTCTCCGTACCGAGCCTTCAGTTTCAGCTCACCGGCCGCCAACCGAACCAACAGGAATGCCGTCTGCTGATCGGGAGCCTTTGCGTCTTTGTCATCAACAGGCTTTGGATTCGGTTCCATGAGTTGCCCCGCGAATCGCCGCTCATCCAATTCCAACGACAACAGCCCCTGCGATTTTCCCGCCGAGCAAGTCACATCGACTTGATAAATGCCATCGCGCGGAATGGTGATTGTCGCTTCGGGTGATGCAGACAAGTCCGCGGCGATTGTTGATGCGGGACTGTCGGCCGCATTCGGTTCTGTGAGCGGCACGGCGCTAGCCGCCGGTATTTTCCGCTGACCGGCGGCTAGTACCGTGCCGCTCACAGGAGCACCAGCATCCAGCAGCAGCCCATCGTCGTAACGAGCCGCCTTCACCGTGACGCGGAAGTTCCCCTGCTCCGGCAACTCACGCAATGAGATTTTGAAATTCGCCATCGGCCCGTAGGTGTTTGATTGCCCGAATATCTCCGGACTCGGAATCGCCGGTCGCAACAGCAAACCGCCAGGAACGGCCTGATGAGCCTCCCCTTTCGGATACCCCGGCGTTCCGCGCACGCAGGCGAAGACCGCGTGATAGATGCTGTCGAATTTCTTCCACGCGCGGATCGTGTCGTTACCGACGTAGCCTTCGATGAACTCAAACTTCGTCTGCATCGCGAACGGCTGATAGTCGAACGGCTTCGTGGGCTTCAATTCGGTGACGACAAAGTCGGCGTTATTGAGCAACATATTCAACGCACCCAAGACCAGCGTGTCGGGACACGGTTCCGGATTGATCGAGGCTCCGAAATCCATGCGAAAGTTCTGAATCACCGGCTTCG
>JAYUFI010000844.1:0-3768 GCA_043738805.1 Planctomycetaceae bacterium
GGCTCGCACTTCCAAGATCACTCCGACTTCTGCGATGGCGAGAACGACATCGTCGGCACCGACCCGGTTCGCGAAAGTCAGAACGGTTACTAATCCGTAGCCCGGTTTTCCAAACCGGGCGAACCAAACCGCCCGGTTTGAAAAACCGGGCTACAAAAAACAGATGGCTGACGAATCTCTCACCGCCAGCCGTCCAACGTCGATTGCTCAAGGTCTCTCTGAATCTCTCAACTCTCTGATGCGTGCTCTGAACCCTCGCCAGTGTGACTGGCGAGGGTTTTTATTTTTGCTGAACAGGTTCGTGCGGCTTGAGCGCAATGCAGTCTGAAGCCACGATGGTCGTTCTTGGTCATCGCCATTCGACGCACTCAGGAGTCATCCAAGCATGAGTCGTTTACTCGACCGAACCCGTCAGAAGTTGACACAAACCTCACCGAGCTTGCCTCGGTGGTTGTCAGGCTTTTGCACTACGGCGACTTCGCGCGTAGTGCAGAAGCCCGTTTCCACCGAGGCAAGCTCGGTGGGGTTTGTGCCATCTACTCCATCCTTACGCGACCTTGTCGCGTACGGTATTGCGTTGATTGCCTGCATGGCCTCTGGGACGACGTTCGCTGACGAGCCGCTCTCGTTCAATCGCGACATCCGACCGATCTTGTCGGACGCTTGCTTTCAATGTCATGGGCCGGATGCGAAGCAACGCAAGGCCGATTTGCGGCTCGACAATGAATCGCAAATTTTTGAGAACCGCGACGGACATCACGGGCTCGTTCCCGGTGAACCGTCGAAGAGCGAGTTGTTCCGACGGCTCACGGCGACGGACGACGACGAACGGATGCCACCGCCGAGTAGCGGGAAAAAACTGACGCCGCAGCAAATCGAAACGATTCGCCGTTGGATCGAGCAAGGAGCAAAGTGGGAATCGCACTGGGCGTTGATTGCACCGACGCGGCCTCAGTTGCCGGTCGTGAAAGATCGTACTTGGCCAAAGAATGCGATCGACCATTTCGTGTTGGCGCGACTGGAACACGAAGGCTTGAAGCCGTCCCCTGTCGCTGATCTCGCCACGCTGTTGCGACGAGTGACGCTCGATCTCACCGGCGTGCCGCCGTCGATCGGCGAGATTGAATCGTTCCGGAGCGATGACTCGCCGCAAGCTTATGAAAAGGTCGTTGACCGATTGCTCGCGTCGCCGCGATTTGGAGAGAAGTTCGCGCGACCGTGGTTGGATGCCGCTCGTTATGCCGACACGTCGGGCTATCAATCGGACGGCGAGCGGAGCATGTGGCGTTGGCGTGACTGGGTCATTGACGCCTTCAACGACAACAAACCGTTCGACGAATTCACGATCGAACAACTCGCTGGCGATCTGCTGCCAAAGCCGACGATGGATCAAATCCTCGCGACCGGCTTCAACCGCAATCATCGCGGCAACGCCGAGGGAGGCATCATCCCGGAAGAGTACGCGGTCGAGTACGTCGTCGATCGTGTCGATACGACCGGAACCGTCTGGCTCGGCCTGACGCTCGGTTGCTGCCGTTGTCACGACCACAAGTTCGATCCGTTCTCGCAGAAGGAGTACTACCAACTCTTCTCGTTCTTCAACAACGTGCCAGAGAAAGGTCGAGCGATCAAGTTCGGCAACTCGCCGCCATTCGTGAAGACGCCGACGAGAGCGCAACAGCGGCAACTTGATGAACTTTCTGAACGAATCAAAGCGGATGAAACACAGTGGAACTCGCAGTTCGTGGATTTCTCAAACTCTAAGGCCGCATGGGCACAACAACTCGCAACGGATGCCGCCACTGGAAAACCGGCCGTTGATTGGACCATCACGCGAGGCCAAATCCTGCACTTGCCGTTGGACAAGGACGGTTTTTCGGCAGTACTTCCAAAGCCCGATACGAACAAGGTTCGACAACAGCCGCAGCCATTGGGTCCGACATCGGGAGCCCCCACGGTGAAGGAGGCCGATCTCACGCCACTGGTGTTGGGAAGCGGTCGCTTCGGAAAAGCAGCCGCATTCGACGGTCGACGGAGGTTTGTCGTCGGGGACGTCGCGAACATTGGTTTCTTTGACAAGTTCTCAATGTCAGTGTGGATCTTTGCGGAAGAGAAATCGGGAACAATCCTGTCGCGTATGTCCGACGACGCGAATGCCGACGGCTACAACCTGTGCCTCGACAACGGAAAATTGCAGCTCAACCTCGTGAAGCGGTGGCTCGATGACTCGTTACGCGTTGAAACTGAGGCATCAATCCCGCTTCATAAATGGGTTCACGTTGCCGTGACCTATGAAGGTTCGCGTCTTGCTGGTGGGATCCATTTCTTTGTGAATGGTCAACGGACGCGATCGCACGTCATTCTGGACGAACTCAATCAAGCGTTCGCTTCGAAAGATGTCTTTCGCCTCGGTTACGGTGGAATTACGCCTCCTTTTCACGGGCGCATTGATGATGTGCGACTTTACGATCGACAATTAGGAGAGGATGAGGTTTGGGCACTGTCCGTTCCAGAATCAGTCTCACAGATTGCGACAATTCCACTTGAGAAACAGTCGGACCAACAACGATTCAAACTGCGTCTGAGCTTTTTGGCTGACCATGCGCCGAATGCTATTCGCGAAATGCATCAACGACTCGAAGAATTACATCGACAGCGACTTCGGCTCATTGATGAATTCCCAACAACGATGGTTATGGAGGAGTATCGCACTCAACGTCCAACACACATTCTACTTCGAGGTGCCTACGATCGTCCTGGAGGAGAGGTGTCTCGCAATGTTCCAGCCGTCTTTCGACTACCTCTTCCGGAAGCCGTGGAGAAGGGCGTTATTCATCGATCACAGAGTCGTTTGGAGCTTGCTCGCTGGATAATGGACCAAAGAAACCCGCTGACTGCGCGAGTCACCGTGAATCGGTTCTGGCAACAACTCTTCGGGCAAGGTCTGGTGAAAACCGTCGATGACTTCGGCTCGCAAGGGGACTGGCCGACGCACCCGGAGTTGCTCGATTGGATGGCAATCGAGTTCATGGGAGAGGAACGTGGGCAGGCTTGGGATGTCAAGAAATTAGTTCGATCCGTCGTCACGTCAGCGACCTATCAACAATCGTCAAAAGCTTCCGCCGATCTCGCCGCGCGCGATCCGGATAACCGGTTGCTTGCACGCGGCCCGCGTTCGCGATTGTCGGCGGAGATGGTCCGCGATCAGGCTCTCGCTGCGAGCGGATTGCTGACTGAGCGACTTGGCGGGCCGTCGATCAAGCCGTATCAACCGGAAGGATTGTGGGACGATCTCCAGAACACGGAAAAGTACGTGCAAGATCACGGCCCGGATTTGTATCGCCGAGGCTTGTACGTCTTCTGGAAGCGGACGATCGCTCCGCCGGTGATGGTTACGTTCGATGCCGCCGGTCGAGAAGCCTGCACGGTGCGAGAGACTCGGACGAACACACCGCTGCAAGCACTCGCGTTGCTCAACGAAGTGAGCTTTGTCGAAGCGGCTCGCAAACTGGCCGAGCGTGTGTTGCGCGAAGGGGGCTCCGATGTTGATGGTCGTCTGCGTTTCGCATTTCGGCTCGTGCTGACGCGCGATCCGAGCGAGCGAGAAATCAAAGTCTTGCGACGTGGTCTGGAACAACACCTCGAACACTATCGACTCCATCCGACGGCTGCCACCGAGGTTCTTCACACCGGCGAATCACAAGCAGACTCGACGCTGAACGCGATCGAAGTCGCGGCTTGGACTGCGACTGGCAGCTTGATCTTGAA
>JAYUFI010000845.1:0-3766 GCA_043738805.1 Planctomycetaceae bacterium
GGACGATTGGGATACTCCGCCGGAAACTGCTTCCGAGAGTTCTGCCACAAGTCAGCCGTCAACGACTGACGAGAATCCCGCGACAACAAAACTCAAACAAGATATCGCCGCAGTCGATCCGGCCTCTGTCGCACTGCGGGCGGAATTGGCTCGCATGTTCAATCTGCGAGAACTCGAACAAGGCGTCCCCGCCAACCATCAAAGCTTCGAGAGCAGCGTTGCGGCCTCGTCTGAACTCAACGAGGCATTCGAGCCTGCTGCCGCAGAATCACACAAGAGCTTCATCAGCGACGCACCACTCCAGGAGGGTGAAAAGTCTTACGGTGGCGTGGTCATGACAACGGATCAGCCACTGTCTCGCGAGACCATGTCGGTCGCCGAGCCGTTGTCGTTCAGCGATGATGAACCAGTCGATGAGTCAGTGTCTCGGTACATGCAAAGCTTGATGGCTCGCACGCGCGGCTGGAGTGAGCAGAGCGTTCCTGAAACGGCGGCGGAGACGCCCGTGCCAAGCACACCGCCGAAATCTCTTGTGCAACCGGAACCGAAGCTCGATCTGCAACCAAAGCTTGATCCACCGCCTGTCAGTTCGATGGAAGCTCGCGTGGCCGACAACGATCGACCGGTTCCTGTCGTCGTTCCCACGGTTCGTGAAATCGAGTCTGGTGAGCGAGCGAGTGAATCGACTACAGCAGAGATCAGCCCGGTTCACAAGCAAGACAAAGACGCTCTGCGCGCGGCGACGGAAAACATGCGTGAAGTAGCAAACTTGCAAGCGTTGAAAAACGTCGAAGCTGCGGGGTGGGCTCGCTTGAAAGGTTCGATCAAGACCAAATTAGTACTGGCAGCATTCTCGTTCCTGCTTTGCCTCTGCTTGTTGTACTTGGGCTTTCGATCAACGCCGGGGTTCATTGTCCTTGGCGGCTGCGCCGCATGTATTGGCTTGCTGACATGGATCGACCTCTTTATGGCCATCTACAAAATCCGCCGTCGTTCCCGAGAACTGGACGAGCAACACCGCAAACGTGCGTAGCGATTTGGATTTGGTCGGTCTTTGGAATTTAAGATGAGATTTCCCTTCCTCTATCCCGCTTTCAGCAACGCCTGAGTTGCACGCCGCTGCTGAGGTTGGCTTTTCCAACGCTTGTGAACCCAGAAGTATTGCTCCGGAGCACGGCGAACCATTCGCTCGATGGCTGACGTGTAACGCCGAGTGATCTCGCCCACGGGATCGTGGCTGTCGATCGTTAACGGGTCGATGATCTCTTCGCAACAGAGTTCAAACCGCGACCACGCTGGGCCGCCGCGATCCGTTTGCCAGTCATCTGGCAAACGGATTGCTCCGCCGACGCAAATCACCGCGCGAGTTTCCAGCGCGAGCAACGCAATGGATTTGAACGTCGATGCGGGCTTGCCGAAGAAGTCGACGAAGACCCCGCGCGGCCCGGCATCTTGATCGCCGAGCAACCCGACGTGACCGCGCATGCTCAGCAACTTCAGTGTGTCGTTTGACGCACCGTCCTTCGAGATCATGACGTGGCCGGTGTGCTGGCGAAATCGCTTGAACCACTCATGCAAATAGGGGTTGTCCAAGTCGCGAGCGACGACACCCATCGGCAAACCGAATAGGCCGAACATCGTGTTGGCGATTTCCCAATTGCCGAAGTGGCCTCCCATGAGAATCACCGGACGCCCAGACGAAAACGCTTGCCAACAAGCCTGTCGGCCAGAGTCATAACTGACAATCGAGAGCAAACTGTCGTCTCGAACCTTGCGAGGAATTTGAGCGATCTCGATGACGACACGAAAAAGATGCACCCACATCCGGCGAATCGTTTCGTCGATCTCCGCTTGAGACACATTTGGCCCCAACGCCTGCCGCAAGTTGTCACTCGCGACGTGATAACGAGTCAGCTTGCGCGGCAGCACACGATGAAACACGAACGCGAATCCTTCCGCGAAGTCTCGACCGCGACTCGCCGACAGCATCTGCACGACGCAGACGATCGCGCGAAACACGAGATATTCCAGACGTCGTCGCCACAACAGCCAATCCATACGGCACTCCCTTGCCAAAGCGAGGCGGGAGTTTGAAGCCGATCCGCCAGAGCGTCAATGCGTCTCTCCCTTGTGGCTACGAGCGGGACTTCCTGATCAGACCAATTTAGAAATGTCATCGCTTAGTCCGGCAGCCTACTGATGGCCCCGTTGAGAATGCCGTGGGCTGTCAATACAGTTCGCCCGCACTTTGGGTTCACGAAATTCACACCAAAGATTCACGACTTCTTCACGGAACAAACAAGGCTCCCGCATGTTTGGATTACTCCCCAAGAACCTGGAATTTTTCGACTGTTTTGAACGCGCCGCACAGAATTCAGTTTATTGCGCAGAATTGCTGGCGGACCTCGCGAAGAGCGGTGAAATCGCCAATGTGGAACGGATTGCGGCGATCATCGAATCGGAACACGCCGGTGACAGGATCACGCACGAGACGCTGGACCGGCTCGAACAAACCTATATCACGCCGATCGACCGTGACGATATTCACCGGCTGATTTCACGCATTGACGACGTGGTTGACGCCACCGAAGCGGTCGCTCAGCGGTTGATGTACTACAAAATCACGTCGATCAAAGAGGGCTTCCAAAATCAATGCGGTGTGCTGGTCAAAGCGGCCAAGTTGATGGGCGAAGCGGTCACCGCACTCCGTTATATGAAAGATCGCGGTAAGAAGGCGGGCATCTCGATTGAGAAGCTGATTATCGCCGTGCATACCGCTGAGGAAGAGGGTGACAGCATTCACCACAAATTCTTGGGTGAGCTGTTTGAAAGCGGACTCGACGCTTTCCAAGTCATCAAGTGGAAAGAGTTGTATGAGCTGGTCGAGCAAGCGATCGACTACTGCGACGACGTGGCCTGCATGGTTCATGGGATCGTGCTGAAGAACGTGTAGTCGCCGTTGCGAACTTCGTAGCACAGGCGGCTCGCCTGTGATTGCTTCAGAGATTCGCAGCAGGCGAGCCGCCTGCTCTACGGTTTTCAAATCGCAAGGTGTCGCATCTTGATTCCTACGCTCACAGTTCTGATTGCCATCGTCATCGTGACGGCTCTGATCTTTGACTTCGTAAATGGCTGGAACGATTCGGCGAATGCGATTGCCACGGTGGTGGCCACTCGCGTGATGTCGCCCGGTGTCGCGGTCGCGATGGCGGCGGTGCTGAACCTCGTGGGAGCGATGGTTGGGACCGAGGTGGCCGACACGATGTCGAAGATCATTCGCGTCGGCCCCGACTACCACTTCGTTTCGCAAGAAGCAGCGTTAATTATTGTTGTCGCAGGGTTGCTGAGCGCGGCATTGTGGGCCGGGATCATGACCGTGTTTGGCATGCCGATCAGTGGCTCGCACAGTTTAATCGGCGGGGTTGTCGGGGCTGGGGTCGCCGCTGCGGGCACCAAGATGTTGGTCGGAGCCACCATCAAAAAGACTCTGTTGGCGATGCTGTTTGCTCCGGCGATGGGGTTTATCGTCGCGTACTTTTTTTACGTGGCTCTGATCTGGTTGACCGTGAAATGGAAGCCGAGCACGATGAATCAGACGTTTGGCAAGTTGCAAATCGTCTCGGCCTGCTGCATGGGTTTCACACACGGCACCAACGACGCGCAGAAGGTCATGGGGATCATCACGATGTCCCTGATTGCGGGTGGTTTCCAGTCACATGAGCCGGGGCAACCCTTTCAAGTGTTGTTGTGGGTGAAGGTGGTGTGT
>JAYUFI010000846.1:0-9938 GCA_043738805.1 Planctomycetaceae bacterium
CTCGCTGTGGACAACGACGAAGTCTTGTCCGGATCGTGCGACTCAAACGTGCGACGCAACGTCAGCCCACGATCGTTGCCGGTCGCGAGTTCCAGTTGAGCGACTCGACCCGACTTCAGCGGAACGAGGTATTGCTCGCCCACTCGCACGCCTCGTCCGGTGATCGCCCCCAATCGTTGCGTCCACACGGTCGGAGCGGCCGTGCCGCCCGTTTGCCCTTCCATTGAAAACGGAATCGCACGCACTTCGCGCGGCCCGATCAAAATGACCAACTCATCCGTCACCGCACCGACCGCCAACGCATCGGCCTTCGCCACTTTCCAACTCAACTGACCGGTCAGCAAATCCAAACAATGAACGTGCTCCGATCCGCGCGGCAACCACACGACACACCCGCGATGAATCACCGGCCACGATGGCAGTCCGCCTAACGCATCTGCCTCGACCTGTGAATTGTTGTGATGAGCGGCGCGATCTTGATAAACCCAACGCTGCCGCCCCGTCACCAAGTCGATGCCGATCACCATGCTCACCTGCATGTTGCCAAAGTTCGGCCCCATCATGCGACCAAGTTCCAGCGGGCAGACCAACATGCCGTCCCCCACTGATGGCGAGCCAATCGGGTTTCGTCGCGGCTTTTGATCGGCGCGAAAGAACGGCTGATCGACCAACGCCAAGCCTTGTCCCCACAGCAACTCGCCCGACTGCGCATCAATCGCCAGCAGACTCAGTTGCCCCACCTTCTGCGAATCAAAATTGCTGCGCGAAAACAATTCGGCAATTAGGTACAAGCAGCCATCCACGATCACCGGCGATCCCAAGAATTGAGCGCTCGTTCCCGTTCCCGCAAGCGCCAGTGCCACGGTCGGACCATCTAAAACCCAAGTCGGCTTGATCTCGCGAACGTTGTTCTCCTGACCGTTTTCAGCCCCCTTTGCCGACGCATCCTTAAGTGGCGAGAGCGGCAACGCGATGAGTTGCGTCAGCACTCGCAGCCGTTGTTCATCGCCAAACAGATCGGCGGTGAGGTCTCGCTCTTCATCTTCTTTCATCAACGGCAAATTTGTTTCCGCCGCGACTGCTTCCACCGCGAAGACGAATCGCCCGTCGGTCGCCAACGTCCCGAATGCCGAGTTGCTCGCGTACCCCTCTTGAACGGCCTTCGCCAAGTCATGATCCGTGGCCGATTGCTGCGACACCGCCCGAATCAAATCGGCTGTCGGCAAGCGAGTTCGATATCGCCACACGGTTCGCCCCGAACTCAACGCCAATGCCGAAATCCCTTGAGCATCGCGCACGACAACTTGATCGCGAACCACGATCGGTTCCGTCGCCACAGCCAGCATCGGCTGAGGATGCGTTTCCTGCCACTTCAACCACTCTTGTTGCTGAGCCAATTCATCAACGCCACCAAAGAGCGACGCCGACCACAACGGATTCAACCACGGCACGCTCCCCGATCGCGCGGCATTTCGAGTCGCACTGCCCGTCGGTATCAACCACTCACCGGTTGCCGAGTCACGCGGCTGCAATGTCAGCGCTCCCACGAACTCGGTGACTTGTCCCGAACTTCGCGACTCCCCTGCAATCTTCAACGTCGCTTCATTCAACTGACTGAGCACGGCATTCGCTCGGCCATCCTGCCCCGCCACGCGAAACGCAATCGCTGCCTGAATCCGCACGGCAGAGGTGATTCGCACCTGATGCGCCGGTTCGGCGAGGATGCGTTCCCACATGCGCGCCGCCATGCGCGCTTCACCTTGATCAAGCCAGCGCACCGCCAGCCACCGAGCGGCGTCAAACCCCGCCGTCGTGTGAAAGAATCGCCGCGAAACTTCCAGCGCATCCGTCGGATGCCCCGTCATCTTCGCCCGCTCGAACAACTGCCGCGCTTGCGTCCCGAAAAGCTTCTCGTAAATCACGCGATCATTCGGCGACAACGCACTCACACTCTTCAACGCCTCGAACCGCACTTCAACCAGTGGCCCCGTCGTCTGCAAGCGGACGAACCCATCGTCGCCGCGATCCAAAATCCGCTGCAACAGCGTCAGCCCTTCCGCCACTTTGGCCATATCCAACCGAGCCCGACCATCCTTCAACCACCGTCGCAAGTTCGCATCGTTATTCAGATGCGTCACTCCCGGCGACACGATCGCTTCAGTATTCGGATCAACCTTCGGAGCGTCCGCCAACGTCGTCTGCCATCCCCTAAAAACCGTGAAACAGACCAGCGCCGCACGCCCGACCAACGTCAGCCTGCGTGTCACGCAACTCATAACGGAGCCTCAGTGATGATGGGCGGTTTGAACTTCCAAACGCCGGGCGACAAACCACAGCACGCGGCGATTGTGCCGCGAACAATCAGAAGTGCCAATGCCAGACAGAACAGATCCGCTGAGCCTCATCCAGGTCTTGCTGGGACACCTGCGGCGAATCGAAATGCGGACCAGTCACAGAATGATCATTCGCGCGACGCTGAAGTAAATCACTCCGCCGGTGATATCGACGATCGCCGCGATCAACGGGTTCGACATCATCGCAGGGTCCATGCCGACTCGTTTGAAGAGCAACGGCAACAACGCTCCGGCAACCGCCCCCATCCAGACCAGCATGAAGACGGTCAGGCCGACGACCATCGCCTTCGAGGGATGTTCGAGAAACATGGCCAACAAAAACGCTTCCAACATCAACACAGTTCCCAGTGCCGTGGCCATGAAAACCTCGCGAAAAAGAAGCCTTCGGCTTTCACGCCGAGTCAGTGTTTCCATGTTGATCGCGCGAATTACCAAAGTGGCCGACTGCGAACCGCTGTTCCCTCCGCTTGCGAGGACCAGTGGCAAAAAGACCATCATCCATTCGATCTGCTCGGCATTCGGACGAAAGTGTTTGAGCATCGTTGCTGACAAGAAGCCGGTCGCCAACAAGCCAACCAACCATACACCGCGCTTCCAAACGATCGTCTTCAGCGGCGAGTCCAAATAGCTGTCTTCCAACGGAGACATACCGCCCGCGCGGTACACGTCTTCGGTTGCCTCTTCTTGCAACACGTCGATCACGTCGTCGTGCGTGATGATCCCCACGAGCCGGTTCTGATTGTCAACCACCGGGATCGCGAGGAAGTCAAACTTCGCCATCTCTTGAGCGACTTTTTCTTGGTCATCATCCACGCGGACGGCGAAGACATCCCGCTCCATGATGTCCGCAAGCAGTGCGTTCGGCTTTGCCAGAATCAGTTGTCGCAGCGTGATAAATCCGTCCAGTTTGCGGTCGTCTTCAAGAATGTAGACGTAGTAAATCGTCTCGCGATCAGGAGCTTGCCGCCGCAACTGTTCGAGCGCTTCGCTGACCGTGATGTTTTCCGGTAGTGAGGCGTAGTCCGTCGTCATGATCGAACCGGCACTGCCGTCTGGATAAGAGAGCAATCGTCGAATGTCATTGCGCTCTGCTTGTGCCATCAACGGCAACAGTGCCTCGACATGCTCTGGGTCCATGCGTTCCAACAAGTCCGCGCGATCATCATGTGCCATCGTCTCAATGAGCTTGGACAAGTGCCCGCGATCAACGTTCTCGACCAACGTCATCTGCAATGACGGATGAAAGTAGCCGAACACTTCCGCTTGACGTTCAAACGGAGCGTTGGCCAGAACCGTCCAAGCTTCCGGTGGCGTGACATGCTCCAGAACTTCGGACGAGGCCACCGGATGCAGCGCCTCCAAGAACTCGCGCATTCCCGCTTGATCGTTGAGCTCGATCAACTCGCGTAATTCGGGGAGCAACAGTTGTCCGAACATCATCGCCCCGCTTGCCTGCCAAATTCTGACGCAGTATCAACAAATTCGCCCCGTGGGACCGATCCCAACGGGGCGAATAAAATTCACAAAGCACTGGACAAATTCAACAAGCGATCAACGCTTCGAGAACTGGAAGCTCTTGCGGGCTTTCTTGAAGCCGTACTTCTTACGTTCCACCATGCGGCTGTCGCGAGTTAGATAACCGCCGTCAGCCAACGCACCGTGCAATAAAGGATTCTTGGCTTGCAGCGCACGAGCAACACCCAGCATGACGGCTTCTGCTTGACCGGTCGGACCACCGCCCTGAGCTTTGGCGATCACATCGACCTTGCCCAACATCTCTGTCGCCTTGAGCGGAGCCATGACAGAGTTACGATCGCGATCAGTGACACAGTATTCGTTCAAAGGACGACCATTGATCGTAATTTGGCCAGTCCCGTCCTTCACGCGAACGCGAGCGACCGCCGTCTTGCGGCGACCAGTCCCTAAGGCATTTCCATGCTTGTCGATCTTGCCGCGAAGCATTTGCGGGAGACGCGGCTTCACTTCCTCGACGGCGATAGGCACGCCACCTTGTCCGAGAGTCAGGTCAGCAGCCAAATCAGTTGAGGGAGCCACTTGTAGGTCTGAACTATCCATGAATGTTCTGTCCGAAAAAACCAACAAAGAAAATTAGGATTCAAAATCGTTTCAATCAGCCCGATGCAATCGAATCAGGCAACCACAATCGCCCAACCAATCACAGTATTTTCGAGCCTACAGGTAAGCGGGAATTTCCACCGGCTGTTGAGCCTGATGATCATGAGCCGGACCAGTGAACAATTTCAATTTCATCAACATGTGTCGGCCAAGTTTGGTCTTGGGCAACATCCGTTGGACTGCCAACTTCAAGACGTCTTCCGGCTTGTTCGTCAATCGCTCAGCGGCGGTGTTGACTCGGCGACCGCTGGGGAAGCCCGTGTAATACTGGTACGTCTTCTGGGACGTCTTCTTCGTGTAGTACGGAATCGTTGGATGGCTCATCGCTTTGCCAGAAAAACGGACCCGTTCCACGTTGACCACGACGACGTAGTCGCCGCTATCAACGTGAGGCGTGTATTCCGCACGATGCTTGCCCATCAAAATCGTCGCAATCTTGGTCGCCAAACGACCAACGATCTGACTATCAGCATCGACCACAAACCACTTCTTGGTTGCCGGAGCGGCTTCTTCAGCCGTCAGGTTGAAAGTCTTGTGATTAGGTGCTGAAAGACGCTTGAAGGAAGGTGCTCGACGAGTCTCAGTAGTCACGGACATATCCTCGAAATCGCTACTTTTTAGACGCCAACGGCCCCGCTAATGACAAAATCCGCCTCTAGGCCGGGCATAGGAACGGGGCAAGGTAGCGATTGCCTTTCAGCGGTTCAACCTCGCGACCTGTGTTTTGGCGCGATGGTTCTGCAATATGGTCCAGCTCAATGCCCCCCCTTCCCTCAAGGCACCTTTCCTACCAAGTCCAGTACGAATGTCTGTACGACCGCCTGTTGTGGTCCCCAAGTGCTGCTGAAGATCAGCTTTCTGCCGTCGGGAGAGACCGTCGGGAATGTGTAGCCGTGATAGAAATGATTGGCGATGTTCGTGCGGTGATGAGCCAGTTCAATCGTGCCATTGACGCCAAAGGGGGTATCGAGGTTGATCGCGACCAATTCGCCGCTGTACTTCGAGCCGCGCGTGGTATCGTTCCAATAGCTCACGAAGACGTAGCCGGGATGTTGCGTGTTCGTCGCCGTGATGTGCGTCGCGAGGTTTTCGTTGGTCGGATCGGTGAGTGATTTGAAGGTATTGTTCGTGACATTGAAGGCCAGCACGCTGCCGACTTTGCCGTTCGCTGTGGCAATTTCGCTTTGAGTGAAAATTCGCGCATTGAATTGGCCGCTCACGCCGACGATGTAAACGTCACTGCCGTTCGGGCCAAAGGCGAAGACCGGATGCGACCAGTTGACCGGCATCTGGCCTTGCATCCGATTGCCGTTGGTTTGAAAAGTGTTATCGCTCGTGAGATCCGGAATCACATGCGGCGAGATTGTGCCCGTGCCGTAGTCCACGTCCAGCAGTCGCCACGAACGAGTCGTCACCGTTGATCCGTTGTAGAGCGTCAAAATGTGCTGGCCATCGGGTGAAAACCAGAGATCAGCAAAGTTGAGTGCGGTCGCAAATGCCGGTTCTGGAGTGCCGCTATCAGTGGCAGTCAGCAGTTTCGAGGCAATGATCGGGGTCTGTCCGACGGGCGCGTCGAGTTGCACGACGTAGACCGAAATCCCTGTCGCGCTGGGGCTCACCTTATCGACGCCAAACAGCGCGACGTACTCGTGACCGTTGACGAAGGCGATCGTCGCCTTTTCATTGAACAGCTTATTGAACGGTAAAACGAGCGTGTTGAGTACCTGTCCGGTCGTGACGTCGTACCGCACGATCTTGTCGTCATCTGGTCCTGGTAACGGCAACGCAGCCGTCGGGCCTTCGTCGCTGACACTATTTGCGTTGGAGGAGTTGGCTTGCGGAAACGCATACTGAATCGTCGGGTTCGCAGGGTTCACGCTCCAACGGAAATTACCCGACGGGATGTTGGCAAGAAACTGCGGCTGAAAAGTCGCTCCATTCAAGACGATTTGGTACGTCAGACCGGGATCATAGCTCCGCAGCATCAGCATCGAACCGTCGACATTCCACATCGAGTCGGTGACATACCGTGTGCGTACCGCTCCGCTCCAAACGATCGAGGCCGAACCGCCTGTGTTGACGTTGAGCGTCAACGGTGTGCCGGGATCACCGGTGATGCGCGTGATCGGCGTGCTGAACGTCGGATCGTTCAGCGTCGCGAGGTATCCCGGCTTCGTCATGTTCGTCGGGAAGAAGCCCGCCGCCTCAGTGCCGTAAACCGACACGTTCATTTGCTCGGTAGCAGCGACTCGATCGGGGATCGTGTCGATCGTCGCTCCGTTTGGATCGCCCGGTCGCAGGAAATAGTCTTGTCCCAATCCTCCTGCCAACGTGTCCTTCAAATAGTCATCGTAGACCGAAGCGACGTCGGTGAATTGCGTCATTGATTTCAGGAAATAAGGGGCCGCCGTGTTCGTCAATTGAGTCACACGGCTGGCATACGCCGTGGCCCCGTTCCACGTCGTCACGATCTGTGACAAGGCCGTCAGATCGTTGTCGTACTTGCTGGTTCCACCGAGCACGAGATCGTCGTCGTCACCGCCGCTGACCGAATCGCTGCCAAAGCCACCGATCACCAGATCGCGACCGGCTCCCCCCAGCACGGTGTCGTTGCCATAGCTCCCCAACACGATGTCCGCTCCCGCACCGCCGTCGAGCGAATCGTTGCCGTACTGACCTTGAACCGTGTCGTTCCCGTCGCCGCCGAGGATCGTGTCGTTGCCATCAAGGCCGGAGGCAATGTCGTTGCCGGCACCTCCCAGAATCGAATCGTTCCCCGCGCCGCCGAAGAGGATGTCGTTCCCCGCGCCGCCATCGAGCGTGTTATCGCCGCCAACACCGTTGAGCGAATCATCGCCGTTGCCGCCGTTGAGCACATCATTCAGCGGAGTCCCGATGAGCGTGTCGTTGCCGTCTCCGCCATTGAGCGTGACTGGTCCGATGAAACTACCGCCGACCGACAGCTTGTTCGCAGACGCTCCGCCAGTGAGGTCCGCTTCCTCGAACGAATAAATCGACTCGGTTTGTAATGCGACGAGCGAGGCATTCGTGAGTACCAAATTCGCGTCTGCTGCTTCGACGAGTCGATCGGTTCCCGCTCCGCCGAGCACCGTGTTGACGCCGCGTCCGCCGGTGATGCGGTCATTGCCGTTGCCGCCATCGACCAGATCGGCAGCCGTTCCGCCGATGAGCGTGTCGTTGCCGTCTCCACCGTTGAGCGTCACCGGCTTTGTGGTTGTTCCGGCGTCAATCAAATTCGGTCCCGCTCCGCCAGTCAGAATGATCCGATCAATGCTCGACAGCGAATCGGTCCCGAGTCCCGTCAGTTGCATATCGGTCAGTTTGAAATTGACGTCAGCCGTCTCGACCAACAAATCAATCGCCGCGCTGCCGATGAGCGTGTCGTTCCCCGCTCCACCGGTCAGCGTTGTTGGCAGCCCGAATGCCGAGACGTCAATCTTGTTGGCTCCCGCACCGCCGACAATTTGAGCCGTTTTGATGTTGAGCAGCATGTCCGTACCGAGCCCCGTCAGTGTCGTGGCCGTCAATGTGAAATTGACATCGCCCACTTCCGAAACCATGTCGCCCGTCCCAACGCCACCATCCAAGGTGTCGTTGCCGAGCCCGCCGCGCACTGTGTCATTGCTGCCGCCAAGTCCTTCGACCTTGTCGTCCCCCGCACCGCCATCGCAGAAGTCGGTGCCGCTCCCGCCCATCACCCAATCGTTGCCGTTCCCACCGGTCACGGTGTCATTACCGCCAGAACCATTCAGCGTGTCCGCACCATCGCCGCCATCAATTACATCGTTCCCAAGACTGCCTGTAATCACGTCGTTGCCGCCACCGCCAAATGCAATGAGCTTGATTGTCGCCGTCGCCGCGTTGATCGTGTTGGCCGAAATCCCGCCCGTGATGCTGACCGTTTCGATTTCTGCCAGCGTGTCGTTGCCTTGCCCTGTGAGCAAAGTATTCGTCAGCACGAAGTTCGTGTCGGCAGACACCGCCAGCGTGTCGTTGCCGTCGCCGCCGTTCATGTCGATCGGTAGATCGGTCATGTCGAGCAGGCTGTCATCACCGGCATCGCCATTGAAAATGATCCGGCTGACGGTGCTGTTCGCAAAGGTCTGCTCGACCGCTTGCCCCAATGTGACCGCGCGCACTTTCGTCGTCGTGGCACTCGCCGCACTGACCGTCACCGCATCAGCGGACACAGTTCCGATGACCAAGACTTCGTGCGTCACGCTGCTGTAAGCGATCGTCGCGGTCAACAACTCGCGAACTTCCAACAACTCGACGACGGGAACGTGACTCTGAGTCCGCAAGTACCTTTTTGCTCGAAATGCTCGCCGCTGCAATGTCGATCGCACACCCAACAGCCACGAAATGATCCGCATGAAACGTCACCTTAGGCCCGATACTTCAGAAACCTTACCACCGCATCACGACAAATCGACCGCATTCGGTGAGTTCCCCAAAATTCCTCACGCCTCTCCCATCGGAACAAGTGGCAGCATTGGAATTGTGTGTCCGGTCTAAGCAGACGAAAGCCCGTTCTCCGCAATCGTCACTGAATCGTCACACAAAGATTCGTTGACGCCGTCACCGCAATCAGAACATCGACTCCCCCGACAGGCGAACCGCTCCTACGGCCACGGTGCTAGCCGCCGTCGCATCCGGGCAATAGCATCCCGTCGCGTCATGGCGAGTGGTCGAAACGTTTCGATCCGCTGGGCGACTGAGTTGATCTTTCCGCTGTTTCGTTTGAGCAACGTCATGCCTGCCCCACGTGTTTGTGTGCTGCGTGCCCCTGGGACCAATTGCGACGAAGAGACTGCCTTCGCGTTTGAATCGTGTGGGGCTCGCGCGGATCGCGTGCATCTGTTTCATCTGTTGGAAAACCCCAAACAGTTGGCCGAATACCAGGTGCTCTGTGTGCCGGGAGGATTTTCCTACGGTGACGACATCGGCGCGGGAGTCATCTTTGCTAGCCAACTCCGCGGTCACCTCGGCGAGGCGTTGGGCGATTTCCTCAAGGCCGACAAGCTCGCGCTCGGCATTTGCAACGGGTTTCAAGTCCTCTTGAAAGCGGGCCTGCTGCCGGGTGGATCGACCTCTTGGCCGCCTCGAACAGACATCGCCGCCGATGCGACGCTGACCTGGAACGACAACGGCAAGTACACCGCGTTGTGGACTCGGTTGAAGTGCGGCAGTTCCAAGAACGTCTTCTTGCGCGGCATCGACGAGATCGACATGCCGATCGCTCACGGCGAAGGGAAGCTGATCGCTCGCGACCCGTCGATCATTGAACGCTGGCAAGCGAGCGGCCAAGTGGCGCTAACTTACACCGTGGGGCAGGTTTCCAACCTGCCAAACTCCGGCAACGACGGAGTGTTAAGGCAGGTTGAAAACCTACTCCACAAAACACTCCCATTCCCGACGAACCCAAAC
>JAYUFI010000847.1:0-1376 GCA_043738805.1 Planctomycetaceae bacterium
CTCTGAGTGGCGGCGCGGGCAGCGATCAGCTATTTGGTGGCAGTGGTGATGACCTCTACATTGTCCAATATGGTACATCGGGTGGCACAGTAGTTGACGATGCCAGTGGTACTAATGATACATTACAAATATATTATTCGCCTTATGTAACGATCAGTCTAAATATCACAACTGATCTAGGTAAATCTGGAAGTTCACTCCGGTACTTCCGATTCGACCTTTGAGTGGCTTCGTCTGTGGCTGGAATGTGACGGCAAAGACCATCGCCCTGGATTCGGGTTCCGGCACATTCTTGAGTGAGATCGCGGGAATGGGTTGAGCAACGCTGACCTTCAAAATCGCCAGACCCAAATGTTGATTGTTCTCAACAACTCTGGCGACGTACTCCTTTTGATCGCCGAGGCGAACCTTAGTCTGCCTCCCGTCATTGTCGTACTCGTCTAAGAGCGTCAGAGTGAGGATGTAGCCTCGGGGATCGAACACGACACCGGCTTGACTCGTGCGTTTCGGTTTCGGCTCCTCGTCGCTCAAATAAGTTTGCGTCACCGAGACAATCGTGGGCAACAGCGGTCGGATCACTTCGGGAAGTGACTCGGTTGTCGCTGAATTCGGCTTCGCTGGCTCGGACTGACGGCCGGTTTCGTCCTGTTGTTCTTGACCAATCCGCGGAGGCGGCACATCGGCCGTTCCCGGCTCAGGCGGTATCGATCCGTCAATGGGAGGCTCCAGTTGTGCCACTTCTCTCGTGGCTGCAACGCTGACCGAGGAGCGAACTTTGAACCACATCACGACAAGGCACAGAAAACAGACGACGAGCGCGGCCGCCATACGAAGAAGTCGGCGTTTCGTTCCGGTGGACAATTCCTCTGACTGAGGTTGCGGCGCGCGCTGAGCCGCCACGATTTCTCGCGCGGTTCCGGCAATCGCTCCGATGATCCCGCCGACACAGGCCAGAACCAATCCGGGGATCACCAACTCGGAACTCGGAATTCCGGGTCCGATGAAGGCCGTCAAGACCGCCAGCCCCAAGGCGGCGACCAGCCCACTCGTGAGCAACGACAACGCGGCGATTCGGGCAACGAGCGTCATGGGACTTCCCTCTGGCTGGAGTCGATGGGTGGATGAGGTTCGGCATCGAGCAATTCCAAGTCTCGCTGCGCTTCGGCGTCGAGCTGCTCGATGGTCGCTGCGGTCGAATCGAGTTCCGTTTGCGTGGCGTCCCATCGCAACAGCGGGTCGAGCGTTGAGGGTTCGACGGTTGCAGTGTCTTGCTCGTTCAGAATCGGTTTCACGCGCAGCCACAACGCCGTGAGGGCGATCGCGGTCAGCACAACGAAGGCGAAGGTGGCTCGTTTCGTAGGTTGGGCACTCCTGCC
>JAYUFI010000848.1:0-3761 GCA_043738805.1 Planctomycetaceae bacterium
GACCAGCCAGCCAACGGACTCGAAATGTGAAACAGCGGCTCGCGGTTCCAGGTATCGATGGCCGCTGCTGTGGCATCTTCAATGCTTAGTTCGTCGGGCAAGCAGCGGTGATGATGGACGTCGTAAACGACCGGTAAACCAGTAAAGCGAGACAACGAAAGAAGGTCGGATGGAGTGTAAGTCTTGTCGTCGTTCTCAATCGTCAGCCGCGATCGAACACCCTCTGAAAGCCGATTCACATTGCAAGCGAACGCCGCCAGTGCGGCCCCTTTATTGCCGTAGGCTCCGCCGCCATGAATGTTGATGACATCCGCGCCGACCCATTCAGCGACTTCCGCGTGATACTCCAAATCCTGAATAGATCTTTCGACCACATCCTCTCGCGGCGAGTTCAGTACGACGAATTGATCCGGATGAAATGACGTCCGAATGTCCTGTTCGTCCGCGAAATCTCCGCAACGCCGAAATGTCTCAATGATGCTCGTCGCGTCCGGCAAGTCATCGACCCGATAGCCAGCTTCGGGATGTGTCTTGATCGGCAGAATTGAACTCGGAATCCGGAAGCAGCCGATGGCGTGCTCGGCACAGTATCGCAATGCCGCGAGCAATGATTCTGCATTGGCCAGGCAGAGGTCCGAAACCTTGCGGAGCCGCTCCGTGAGCGACAATCGCATCAATGACGTTGCTGTTGTCGTTCGAAACTGAATTGGCTCGATCGCGAACTGACAGCAAAGCCCCCATCGAACTCGGGGCCTGCGTCTCGGCGTTGGGCGCTGTTTCATCCAAGTTGTCACTGTTGCCATGATCAATCATTCCTGGCATTGATTACTGCCGCGGTAATTCACGAATTCCCGTGCAGGTGCGACTCGACGAACCACAGTTTCTTATCCAGCTCGCGCGAAACCTCGGTGAACAGGTCAACGGTGTCGGCGTCATCAAGTTCGACGGCTCGGCCGATTGAGCCACGGATCGTTTTGCCGACGACCGCCATTGAGGTCGAGAGTGCGTCAACGTGATCCCGTCCGGCGACGATCTCCACCGGATAGGCCGGCAGTGTGGTGCGACGTCCCAACACATTGATGGTCCCCTCGGCCTGGCCACCGAGTGCTGCGATTCGCTCGGCCACGCTGTCTGCGAAGCCCGCCGCATCTGCGGTGACAGTGTCGAACAGCTCGTGCAGAGCGATGAAGTTCGGCCCCTTCACGTTCCAATGTGCCTGCTTCGCTTGAAGCTGCAAGTCGATCAGTTCTGCGAGCGCTTGATTGAGTAGCACAATTAAAGGAATGCGTTTCAGTTCTGGCAAATCGTTTTTGGTTGAGTGCATGATCAGATTTCCTGCTGTTGTTGGAATGAATCGTTTATTCGTGCTGGTCGAACTGAGGGACTTTTCAAGTTCGATCTTCTGGATGATCCGAAGCGATTGCCGAGAGAATCGTGGCCGCGATCGCAACGCCGAAAACTAGGAATCCCACGAAGAAAAGCGTCGTTTCATTCATTGGGCGTTCCTTTCAACATGAGTGTGCCGAACGAAAAAATCGACGGCACCCAGAGACCAACGTACAAACCTTGTTCCTTGTTGCCGGTAAACCAGAGGTAAACCGACAGCAGAAACGACACGCCAGCGGCGAGGACATACAACGCCTTGGACTTCGATTGACGCGACATAGGGTTCCTTTCAGAAATTCAACGGATTGAAGAAATGGCGAGAGCCGGGATCTCCGTCTCTCGAATCGAGCTGACATTGATGTGGCCGGGACAAACTGAGACGACATGGCGACGGTGGGGATGCCGACTGTCTTCCACCCAGTCTTCGCGGGTGTAGATCACCACCGACGTGTCGGTTTCGCGAAACTCCAAGCGGTTGAGCCGAAAGCCGAGCTCGGTGATTTCGGTGAAGAGTTGGTAGGCCAAGTTTTCGACGCTGGTCGGGGCGTCGAACAATTTCATTCGCAACGATTCGCCCGTTCGTTCCGTGTGGCCGCAGAGTGTTTCGTAAAGCGGATCGGCGACATGAATCAGCATCGAGTGGTCGTATTCCGCTTTCAGAAACGGTTCGATCTTCTGGTCGAAGTCACCAAACAGCGTGCTGATCGCTCCCGCTCGCTCGACCTCAAAGAAACAACGGACGCCGTAACGATGCCCGTGCAGGTTGCGGCATTTATCATCCAACTCTTCGTTGCGATGAGCCGCGTAAAACTTGTAGTCCTTCTGAATGATCATTGTGTTGTTCCTGTCTGGCCTGCGTGCGATCACTTTGAAAAGAACTGGCGGGGACCATGCGTCGGGATCAGAGAGGCGTGTGTCACGCCACAAGCATTAGCCCCCGCCAGCGAACGGTTGACGAACCAGATCAGGTCTTGATCAGCGACATCACTTCGGCTCGGCTGGCCGGATTCGTTTTGAACAGGCCGCGCACCGCGCTGGTGATGGTCTGACTGCCTGGCTTGCGGACTCCGCGAATACTCATGCAGGAGTGCTCGGCACTGATGATCACGGCGACTCCCTTGCTCTCCAATTCCGTCTCGATCAGGTCCGCGACCTGCTGCGTCAAACGCTCTTGAACTTGCGGACGGCGAGCGATCTCCTCGACGACGCGAGCCAGTTTGCTAAGCCCTGTGACGCGGCCGTTCGGGATGTACGCGACATGAGCCATTCCAGAGAAAGGGAGCAAATGATGCTCGCACATGCTGGTGAAGCGAATGTCTCGAACCAGGACCATCTCGTCGTAATCTTCTGGAAAGGTGACTCGCAGATGCCGCGCCGGATCTTGAGTCAGTCCAGAGAACATCTCCGCATACATCCGAGCCACTCGGCGCGGAGTTTCCAGCAAACCATCGCGGTCCGGGTCTTCGCCCACCGCTTCCAGAATCGTTCGGACGGCCTGTTCGATGGCCGCCAAGTCCACCACTGGAGTCACTCGACTCGTGCCTAATGAAGACGCCACCTGATAGCCGTTCTTCCGCGGATGTTCGGTTTCGAGCTGAATTCGTCGGTCTAATACCACTGGCATCGTGATCTCCTCGGCCTAAAGGTCGTCGTTTCGTCGTGAGTGACGTTTCTCTTTATCGCACTCATTGAACGATTTGACCGTTTTATAATTGAAGACACAACCGGAAAAATAAGGAATAATTCCAAAATATCCAAAATCTATCAGATAGGCCGCGAGATCGGATCTGCGCCCCAAGACTTCCTGGATTCATCAAAATGAACGATTTGGATGTTTTGGTGTTGGGAAACTGGTCGAGCTGCGGTATGCTCCAGACCGGTTGAGGAAACGCCTGAAACAGCCAGGCATTGAGAACAAGGCTTCATGGGCTGGTTCTTCAACTGAAGGCCAGTTCACAAAGCACTGGTGGCCTGGCCGCATCAAACTGTTTTCAAGGAGGACGCGAGATGCTTGTGTTAACTCGAAAGACCGACCAAGAAATCGTGATCGCCGAGCATATTCGAGTCAAAGTGCTCGAAGTTCGTGGAAACCAAGTGCGACTTGGGATCGTGGCCCCGAAAGAAATCAGCGTCCACCGCGCCGAGGTGCAAGCGGCCGTGGGCTGGGAACTACTGACGTCGTTCTGCAAAACTCCAGAACAGGACGGGCAAGAGTGCTCGTACTGCATTTAGAGATGTCCTGTTCGGTGCCTCGCACCTCGATTGGCTTTCATGGATCAGCTTCTTTCACCCAAACAAGTGGCCGCAGCGATTGGGGCCAGCGAATCGTCGCTCAAGCGCTGGTGCGATCAGGGTCTGTTGACGACGGTGAAGAC
>JAYUFI010000849.1:0-1375 GCA_043738805.1 Planctomycetaceae bacterium
AAAGAGTGAAGGGCCAGTGTTCTGGTATCAAGCGTTGCAACTCTTACTTGGATTTGGGACTTCATTGGACATTAGGATTTGGACATTGGAGCGTTCTCATTGGAATTCCCAACACACAAACTCAAGACGAACCATCTATGTCCGCAGCCAGTTCCAACTCTCTGACTCCCAGTCTGACTCATGCCGACATCGGCATTGTCTGTGCGTTGCCCATTGAGTTGGGCGCGTTCATGAACCGCTGCGAGAAGGTGAAGAAATACACCGGCGGCGAGTTCGTGTTTCGAGGCGGGTTCTATGACGGGATTCGCGTTGCTGTGGTTGAGGCGGGGATGGGGTTCTCTCGCTCTCGTCGAGCCACTCAAGCGTTGCTTGACGGCCATTCTCCGCGCTGGCTGCTGTCGTGTGGGTTTTCGGGCGCGCTGCGGGACGATATCCCGATCGGTTCAATCGTCGTGGGAGATTCAATCGTGGATCAGCACGGTCAGTGTTTGCAGATTGATTTGCAGATGCCCGCCGATCCGGCTCGCAAGCTGTTTGTCGGACGGCTGCTGACAGCAGATGAAATGGTCCGATCGGTCGAGTTGAAACGTCAACTCGGTGAGCAACATGCGGCGCTGGCCGTTGATCTCGAAAGTTTGGCGGTGGCGCAAGTGGCTCGCGAAGGGAAAACTCGTTTCCTGGCCATTCGAGTCATCAGCGACGATCTGTCTGCCGATCTGCCGCCGGAAGTGATGAGCATCGTCGGAGCGACTGGCAGCGTGCGACTTGGTGCGGCCATCGGTTCGATTTGGAAACGTCCCGCTGCGGTCAAAGATTTGTGGCGTTTGCGCGAGCAGGCTCAGACGGCAGCCTCGCAGTTGGCGTCATTCTTGGATGGCGTCGTCTTGCAGCTTCACGCCTCGACGCTCAACGAACAACGTCCACCGCAATAAGTGCCAGACCAACAAACCGCTGACTGACCCGCTGACGTCGGCAACCCAGTCCGCAAAATCGCAGTGTCGATGGATGCCGGGCAGTTGCTGAGTCAGTTCATCCGTTGCGCCGAAGAACGCCGTGGTAAGCCAGACTGCAAAGGTGATCTTCCAGCAAACTTTCGTGCTGCGGGATCGCCAAGTGGCCAACAAAAACGCGAGTCCAAAGTACGCGCAGAAATGCAGCCACTTGTCATTCCCTTCGATCGGGAAGAACCCTTCGGGATTCGGAAGATGAGTTCCCGTCAGCAGCGCGATCAAATAACCGGAGAGGAGGGTTCCGCTCCATCGATGGGCGTGAGCCAAGCACGCTCGCCATCGCGGAGTGGCCTTGATGGAAGCTACCTCGTGATCACCGCTCATAGACGCTCGGTTCAAAGAGATGTTTAACCGCACGCAATGTG
>JAYUFI010000850.1:0-1374 GCA_043738805.1 Planctomycetaceae bacterium
TCGAGCCACCAAAAGTTTTCTCAGTCACAACCAACCGCCCCATGAGTTGCCCGTCCCGCGTGCCGAGTCGATCGCCGAGTTCGAGACACGCTTCGCCGCCGTGCGTGAGCAGCTTCGTATCGAATGGAGTTCACTCGCACAAGATGAAGCAGAGCAGCGTGAGATTGAAAACGCGCTCGCTTCCGCGATGTCGCGACACGTCGTGCCGAGCCTCGAAGAACGCGACGCTGCGCGCGAACGACGCGATGCTGGTTGGAGACTCGTCCGTCAGAAATACATCGCTGGGGAGCCAGCCGATTCCGGCATCGCCGCATGGCTGAACGATCAAGCGATTGCCGAGCTCCCCGATGGCTACGAGCAAACCGTGCGTGTCGCTGACGACATCGCTGATCAAATCTATGACAACGCGAACGAAGTCGCCGAGCGCGAGGGTCTGCGCCGACAACTGGCGACGCTCGCAACGCGACTCGATCAAAAGCGGCAACGGATCGCGGACCTCGAACGCCAGCAGACCGAACGTCAAACGCAGTGGCTCACCCTTTGGGAGCCGTGCGGTTTCGAGCCACTCGCTCCTGATGCGATGCTCGCATGGCTCAACGACCATGAGGCGGCCTGTGTGACGATCGCTCAACGCGACGAATTGCTTGTCGATCAATCACAACTCGCCGAACGGATCGCTTTGTTCGAGCGGCAACTCCGCGCTGCGAACAGTTGTTCGACCGTAGAGCAGGCGGCTCACCGGCTTCACGATCGGGCGAATGCTTCCGCAGAAAGCACAGGCGAGCTGCCTGTGCTACGATTGCTGCAACTTGCCAAACAGATGGTCGATGAAGCAAAGGAGCAGAAACGTCGCGCAAGCGAGTTGCAGAAGGAAATCCGCCGGCTCGACAAGCAGCTCGCCAAGTACGACGCCGATTTGCAAAACCTCGCCGAGCAAGAAGCGACCGCGAACACTGAGTGGCAAGCGGTTTTAAGCCGACTCAATCTCCCCGCCAGTTGGAGTGCAGAACTCGCTCGCGAGGTGATCGACAAATTGAGTGCGACACGAGTTCGGCTCGCGTCGCTTCCCGGCGAAGAGGCGCGCATCGACGCCATGCAATCACGCATCGGCGAGTTCGGCCAGCGAGTCCGTTCGCTATGCGAGTCGCTCGATTCTGAATTGCTTCGCGACCCGCCCGAACTGGCCATCGAGAAGTTGGCCGAGCACGTCGAACAAGCGGTCGAAGTTCAACGAAAACACGAGACCCTTTCGCAAAAGTTGTCCGCCGCGCGCGAGCAAACGAAATCACTGAGCGAGCGTCACAGCAAGCTCGATGTCGAACGAAACAACTGGTTCGCTCTCGCCCACGCGACAAACGAAGCCGAGTTCCTCGA
>JAYUFI010000851.1:0-26262 GCA_043738805.1 Planctomycetaceae bacterium
CGAGTTGTGCAATCTGCGGCTTCGTTCGTTTGTCGGTCGGCGTGGCGATGATCTTGCGGATGCTCGCGGGAACGGACAGCACATCCGACGACGCGCCGCTGATTGAGATGCGAAAGCAGCCGACAAGATAGTTTGGCACCGAATGCAACTGGTACATCTTGATGACCAACTTCATTCCCGGCTTCGCGTTGATCGGCTCTTTCGGAAAGAAGACCGCTTCGCGTGGGACATTCAAACTGTCCATGCCGGGCTTCACGTTGATGGCCCAGCCGGTCTTGGGCTTGCCGTCGATCGCGTCACCGACCGGATAGCCTTCTTGCGAGTGATCGGCGATCGCGCGGGCGAGGGCGATTTTTGATTGTTCGGCGGCACTGCCGTCTTCGAGGGAAACCTCGAATTCACTCAACACAAAATTCCCATCCGCTCGGCCCGGCCCCATCATCGGCAGGCTCGCGTGGTTCAGTGTTTCCAGACGGATCGCGGTGATCGTCGACGAGTTACTCAGGGCTTCGGCGGGTAACTCAAACGTGACGGTGTAGACATCGTTCGCCGGAGTGCTGAAGTCGACGAGCAGCGTTGTGCCGTCGATCTTGGTCAGCGTCGCCCCTTTGTCCGTCTTCCAGATGGTCGGATCGAGGATCGTCCAACCCCCGGCCGATTGTGCAGTGACGCTTTTTTCCCAGTCAGACAAACCCTTGAGCAGTTCGGTATCAAACTCCTTCAACGGCTTCTCCGCGTCGGCCACTTCGGCGTCGAGACGTTTCTGTTCGGCCAATTGATCGGGCGAGGGGACGGGCACACTCGGCTCATCGCATTGATTGAAGACGGCGAAGACTTGATAGAAATCTCGCTGCGAAATCGGGTCGTACTTGTGAGCATGACACTGAGCGCAACCGATCGTCAGTCCGAGCCACGCCGCGCCGGTCGTGCTCACGCGGTCGACGATCGCTTCGACGCGGAACTGTTCTTGGTCGGTCCCTCCCTCTTCGTTGATCAGCGTGTTGCGGTGAAAGCCGGTTGCCACAAGTTGCTCGGTTGACGCATTCGGCAACAAATCCCCGGCGAGTTGTTCGATCGTGAATTGATCGAACGGCATGTCGGCATTCAGCGCGTTGATGACCCATTCGCGGTACTTCCAAATCTGCCGCGCCGAGTCGATCGTGAAGCCGTTCGAGTCGGCATACCGAGCGATGTCCAACCAGTGCCGCCCGAACCGCTCGCCGTAATGCGGTGACGCCAGCAGCCGATCGACGAGTTTTTCATAAGCGTCCGGTCGATCGTCGCGGACGAACGCTTCGACTTCATCGGGACTCGGCAGCAAGCCGAGTAGATCGAGGCTCAAACGCCGAATCAGCGTCGGCCGGTCAGCTTCTGGGGACGGAGTGATCCCTTCACGCTCCAGCCGTTGCAGAATGAAAGCGTCGATCGGATTCCGGGCTCGATCAGCATACTTCAATTGCACCGGCACGGTCGGTCTTTTGATCGGTTGAAACGACCAGTGAGCACTCTTGGTCTGCTCGCCCTGCGCTACCTTGTCTGACTTTGGTATCTTCGCTCCGGCGTCGATCCACTTCTTGATGAGCTCGATCTGATCGGCCGGCAAACGCGGCTTCTCATACGGCATCGCAGTGACTTCGCCTTTGCCGATCAACGCCTGGAACAGCAAGCTCTCGCCACTCTTGCTCGGCACAATCGCCGTACCGCGATCGCCCCCTTTGATCGCCGCTTCGGCGTCATCGAGCCGATAGCCCGATTCGTTCTTGCCCGACTTATGACAATCGACGCAGTGCTTCGCAAAGAGCGGCTTGATCTGCGTTTCGTAGTCGACGGCATCAGCGGACTTTTCCTCTGCGGCATTCGCCGGAGACCCATCGAACCCACGCGAGTGCGGATGTTCGCTGAATTCACAACTCGATATCCACCAGGCGAGCGGCAATAACACGATCAATTTGAGCCAGCACGATTTCATGGAAAACTCCTGCGGCAGCACGGAGAAAGTCACGAGTCAAAAGCGAGTACGATCAAGGCTCACCAGCCTATCGACAACGTGGGGCACGTTTCCAACGTGTTCGTCAACTTCTTCATTACGGCATACCAACCCGAAGCACCTGGTTCATTACGGCATACCAACCCGAAGCACCTGGGAAGAGTTTTCTCACGATCCACTCGCTGGCGCTTCGGGTGAGTATGCAGAATCGGGCTAGACACATTTCAAACAAGCTCCTACCACTCCGTCCGACTCGTTCCCAGGGAGAGGGAGAAACTATGCGCATGGATCGCCTGTGTGGGGCTGTCGGGACGTTTTGTTTGTTCGCAGCCGGTTGTTTTAGTTACGGACCTTACGGCCAACCCGGTCCTTATGGCACTGTCTCGCACACTGCGATGGGACCGCAGCCGATGATTGGCGGAGCACCTGCTGGAACTGTTTGGGTTCCGGCAACACCGAGTACACCCGGCAAAGTGACGCTCGGCCCCGCAGCGGTGACGGCACCAGAACCGGTGCGTCGCCAGAACTCGGCGACCAAAGACCTCTTTGAAGAACCGGCGAATAGCAAGCCGGTTCCTGAACCCGTTGATCCGGGCAAAGACAATCGGCCGGTGGTCGAGCCGATGGGCTACGATGAGGAGACCCAAGTTCGACCGCGCGGTACTCGAACGAGTCAGCGAACAAGGCCGCAACGTGTTGTTGACGAGGATGTCGTCAACTCCGATCGCGAACCCGAACTGGCAGAGCCAGAAGATTCCGGTCTGCAAACCGCTGAGTTCAAGACGCGAGTTCGTGCTGACGGAATTCAAGCCGTGAGTGCGGAGCGAACGAACGCAGACAAAGAAGACAAATACGGCTATGACGCGGAAGGCTACACGTGGTTGAAAGGAATCGTGGAGTTTGATCGCAAGAACCAGACGTGGCACCTCACTTACGACCGCTCACCCGATGACACTGATCAATTCGGTGGCGAGGTGACGTTCAAACACAGACCTGAATTCGTCAAGGCTTTTCGTAGCGGACAGGTCATCATCGTCGAAGGCCACTTTGATGAAAGCCAACAAGATCGGCTTGGCAAGCCGGTGTATGAAGTGGACGGCTACCGTCCTATCGGCAAGTGATTTGTCCGCTTGCCCTCTGATTGCGAACGTCATGCGGGCCACATACAGTCCGGCCCGAATCTGACCCACCTTTTTCTCCTCCTGAATTGGAGCCTACCTCATGCGTAAGAGTCTGTTGTTGACCGGACTTGGTTTGCTCGGCGGCGCGCTGTCGCTGGCGGCGTTTGCCGCTGACGCCCCTGCCTCGAAGGATTGGCCGACGTGGCGCGGTGCGAAGCGTGATGCGATCTCGACCGAAACCGGGTTGCTGACGGAATGGACCGAAGCGGGCCCCGATGTGATCTGGACCGCCGAGGATTTGGGTCGCGGCTTTTCGAGCCTGTCGATCGCGGGCGGCAAGATCTACACGATGGGCGAACGCAAAGGAGGTTGCTACCTGATTTGCCTCGACATGAGCGGCAAAGAATTATGGGCGGCTCCGGTCGGTAAGGGGGATCCGAATTGCACGCCGAGCATCTACGGTGACCGAGTCTACGCGATGGACCGCAACGGCGAACTCGCTTGCGTGGGGACTGAATCAGGCAACGTGATTTGGACCAAGAGTTTCACGAAGGACTTCGGCGGCAAGATGATGTCCGGCTGGGGGTACAGCGAGTCCCCGTTGGTCGATGGCGATTGGCTGATCGTCACTCCGGGCGCGAAGGACGCGATGCTGGCCGCGCTGAACAAGAAGACGGGTGATGTGATTTGGAAAACCGCCGTGCCGGATTTGGGAAGCAAGGGGAATGACGGTGCGGCGTATTCCTCAGTCGTCATCAGCAACGCTGGCGGTGTCAAACAATATGTGCAACTCGTTGGGCGAGGAATTGTCTCCTCGCAAGCGAAGGACGGAAAGTTCCTGTGGAGCTACAACAAGGTTGCGAACGGCACCGCCGACATCCCGACTCCGATCATTCGTGATGACTACGTTTTCTGCTCGACCGGTTACGGCGACGGCGGCTCGGCTCTGCTGAAGGTGGTGAAGAACGGCGACAAATTCAGTGCCGACGAAGTTTGGTACAAGCCCGCGAAGGAATTGCAGAATCATCACGGCGGCACGATTCTGATTGGCGATTACCTCTACATGGGGCACGGACACAACAACGGCTTCCCGGTCTGCGTCGAATTCCTCACCGGCAAAGACGCTTGGCGACCAGGTCGTGGCCCCGGCGGTGGATCAGCCGCAGTCGTCGCCGCCGACGGACATCTCTACTTCCGCTATCAAGACGGCGTCATGGCGCTGATCGAAGCGACCCCCAAGGAGTACCACTTGAAGGGTCAATTCAAGATCAAGACCAAGCACGGCGAAAGCTGGCCGCACCCGGTTGTCCTTGACGGTAAGCTGTATCTTCGCGATCAACACAACTTGCACTGCTACAACGTGAAGAAGAGTTGATCCTCAACCCGTAGCCTGTGTACGTTTCGCCGATCGACTCCATCACAGGCGAGCCGCCTGTGCCACGAGTTTTCAAAACGGCCTGACCTCTTCGCGATGTCAGGCCGTTATTTATTGAACGGCAACTTGTGGTCGTCGATCACTCCAAGGTTGGATTTGCTCCCACGCTCGCGAGGCTTGCAGGACCAACAGATCGGCGTGGCGGTTGCCGATGATTTGCAGGCCGACGGGGAGGCCGGATTTCGTCCAACCTGCGGGGACGCTGGCAACCGGTTGGCCAGTGAGGTTGAACGGGTAGGTGAACTGAGTCCATTGCAGCGGGCCGAGCTTTTCTCCAGCGATCGGATCGGCGTCGTCTTGGCCGACGGCGAATGGCGGGACTGGCAACGTGGGGCACAATAGCAAATCGAATCGTTCGTGGATGCGACGAACCTTCTCCCACAACTCGTGTCGTGCGGCGAGCGCGTTCGCGAAATCGACGCCTCTGAGTTTGAGCCCCGCATCGGCGACTCGTCGAAGTCCGGGGTCAAGCAGCTCTCCTTGCGTGGCCAACTTCTTTTCGAGCGATGCGGCAGCAGAGCCGAAGAAGAAAACGCTCCACGTGTCGTAGGGATCGGTCCAGTCCAACGGGATCGTTTCGACGTGACATCCGGCTGCGGCCAATCGCTCGGCGGCTTGCTGACAGATCGCGGCGACTTCTGGATCGACGCGTGCATAACCAAGGTTCGGGCTGTAAGCGATCCGCTTTCCGCAGATGCCGTGATCAAGATTGGCCGCATAGCTTTCGCACGTTGCTGGCAACGACAGTAGATCGCGCGGATCGGGACCGGCCATCACATCGAGCGCCGCAGCCATGTCGCCGACGGTGCGCGTGATCGTGCCAATATGCCGCAACATCGCTCCGCCACTTCCGGGCCAATTGGGGATTCGACCGAAGCTCGCTTTGAAACCAAAAACTCCACAGAACGACGCCGGAATCCGGAGTGAACCGCCGCCGTCAGTCCCAACACCGATCGGCCCCAGTCCCGCAGCAACGGCTGCCGCTGCGCCGCCGCTGGAACCGCCCGGCGTGAGCGCCGTGTTCCACGGATTGCGAGTGATCCCGAAGAGACGATTGTCGGTCACTCCTTTCCAGCCTTGTTCCGGAGTGTTCGTCCGACCGACAAGAATCATCCCCGCCTTTCGCAACCGTTCGACCGCCGGACAATCTTCTGAAGTGACGTTCGTCTCCAGCAACTTTGAACCATACGTCGTCCTCGAACCAGCGACACTCAAGTTGTCTTTCACATGCAGCGGCACTCCATGCAACGGCCCCCACAGATTGCCGTGCATTAGCGAGTCTTCCGCCTTGCGAGCCGCACACAACGCCTCTTCCGAGTGCCTGGTGACGAACGCATTCAGCGTCGGATTCAGCCGCTCAATCCGTTTGAGTAAGTCCTGCATCACTTCGACCGGTGACACTCTGCGAGCCCGAATCAACGATGCCAATTCGACCGCTGGAAGAAATGCGAGTTCGTTCTGTGACATGAGGTGTTTACCTTTGACTGACGCTTGGTCTCTCATCTTTGAAGCGGTGAAATTTTAGCCGTTGTTCGAGTGCTGCCCAACGTAGTGCAAGCTTCCAGCTTGCAACACAACGAACCGGCGAGTTGCCAAGTTGCTGAAGACAAAGCTCGCAAGCTGGAAGCTTGTGGCTACGGTTTGAATTGTTTTTCGGAGAGTTACGCGTGCATTGTGCTCACAGTCGCGATCGTTCGTCGTACCCTCTCTTGGATCGAACTTTGGTTGCGAACGATGACCATGTTGCGAGATAACTCGCCTGGACCACTTTTCTGAGTTCACGGATTCATTCGATGAAACGCTGTTTGTTGCTTGTGGTGGTGTTGATGTCCGCTCGCGCGAGTAACGCCGCCGATCGTGTTTCGTTCAATCGCGACATTCGGCCGATCTTGTCGGATGCCTGCTTTCAATGTCATGGGGCGGACGACAAGCAACGGAAGGCGGGCTTGCGGCTGGACGCGAAGGAGTCCGCTCTGAAAGCGGCGGAGTCGGGAGCGACGGCGATCGTTCCGGGAAAGGTCGATGCGAGCGAATTGATGAAGCGCCTGCTCGCGACCGACGAGAGTGTGCGAATGCCGCCCGTGAATTCCGGCAAGAAGATCACGGCCTCGCAGATCGAATTGCTCAAACGCTGGATTGCCGACGGTGCCGAGTATCAAGGCCATTGGGCGTTCATCCCTCCGACACGCCTATCAGAGCCGAATCTCAAATCTCAAATCTCAAATTTGAAATCTCAGATTCCAAACCCGATCGACCAATTCGTTCTCGCTCGTCTCGAACAAGCCGGCCTGAAACCATCCCCCGAAGCGGACAAGCCGACGCTCATCCGCCGCGTCTCGTTTGACCTGACCGGCCTGCCGCCGACTCCCAGCGAAGTCGATGCGTTCCTCGCCGACTCGTCGGACAACGCTTACGAGAAGGTCGTGGACCGCTTGCTCAAGTCGCCGCGTTACGGCGAGCAGATGGCTCGGTCGTGGCTCGACATGGCGCGGTATGCCGACAGCAACGGCTTTCAAGTTGATAGCAGTCGCTTTCAATGGCCGTGGAGAGATTGGGTCATCAACGCCTTCAACGACAACCTGCCGTTCGATCAATTCACGATCGAGCAACTTGCCGGAGACCTGTTGCCGAATCCGACTCGGTCGCAGATTGTCGCGACGGGATTCAATCGCAATCACCGGCTCAACGGCGAAGGGGGTCTGATCGCGGAAGAGTGGCGTGTTGAAACGGTGATCGACCGCGTCGAGACGACTGGCATGACGTGGCTCGGTCTGACGTTCAACTGCTGTCGGTGTCACGATCACAAGTACGACCCGATCGCCCAGCGCGACTTCTATTCGATGTTCGCGTTCTTCAATAACGTCCCGGAGAGCGGCACGCTGCAAGGCGAATCCAAGAACACCGACCCGACGATCTCCGTCCCGACCGCCGAGCAAGAAACCGAATTGAAGCGGCTCGACGAAGTGATCGCCGCTGCGAATGCTCGCATCGTTGACGAAGCGAAGCGGCTGCCGGAATACATCGCCGCGTGGGAGCCGGGCTTTCGCGAGAAGTTGAAAGACACCAGTGCTGCGATCTGGTCTCCGCTGCAACCGGCAGAGGTGAAGTCGGCTGGCGGAGCGAAGCTCACGAAGCAAGCCGATGGGACGTATCTCGCCTCCGGAAAAAATCCGCCACACGACACATACACGATCATCGCGCCGCTGCCGGCCGGGCAGTTCAGCGGGGTGTTGCTCGAATGCCTGCCGGATGATTCGCTGCCGAACAAGAGCCTCGGCCGATACCCAAACGGCAACTTCGTGCTCAGCCGCATCGAGGCGGAAGTCACCGCTCCCGGATTGGCCGAGCCGCTGACCGCGCGGTTTATCCGAGCGGAGGCGACTTATTCGCAGGCTGGTTGGGAGATCGGACTCGTGCTGGATGCTTCCGCCGCGAACGGCTGGGCGGTCGATGGCCCGACTCGGCGCGATCCGACATCGGCCATGTTCATTGTCGAGGGACCGCTCACCGTGCCGGCGGACGCCACGCTGACGGTGCGACTCAAGCATGAAGCCCTCTCACAGCACAACATCGGTCGCTTCCGGATTTCGTCGACGTCGTTGCCGCCGAGCACCGTGAAGCTCGACGGTGCGAAGTTCCCGGAGTCATTGAAAGCGATCCTGGAACTCGCCGCCGACAAGCGCTTGCCGGAGCAGAAAGCAGAACTCGAAAAGTTTTTCAAAGCGAACGTCGATAGCCCGCTCAAGCAGGCGGAGATCGCCGTCGCGTCGGCCAAGAAATCGCGCGATGACCTCGCCGCGAAGACGCCGAACGTCATGATCATGAAAGAGGGTCCACCGCGCGAGGCGTTCATTCTGATTCGCGGCGAGTACGACAAACGTGGCGAGAAAGTGCCGGCCGCGTTGCCGGCCGCGCTCCTGAGCGGCACGGCGCTAGCCGCCGGTGATTCGCCAGCACCGTTACCGGCGGCTAGCGCCGTGCCGCTCACCCGCCTTCACCTCGCCAAATGGATCGTCTCGCCAGCGAATCCGCTAACGGCGCGCGTGTGGGTCAACCGCACGTGGGAACGCTTCTTCGGCAACGGGTTGGTGAAGACGACCGAGAACCTCGGCTCGCAAGCGGAGTATCCGTCGCACCCGGAGTTGCTCGACTGGCTGGCCGTCGAGTTCATGACCGACTGGGACATGAAGCGACTGCAAAAGTTGATCGTGATGAGCGCGACGTATCGGCAAGCAAGTAGGATGGGCACTCTTGCCCGTCCCTCCGGCGAGGCGGCTGCGATCTCGAATGACAACACCCGGACGGGCAAGAGTGCCCATCCTACGAATTCATTGGACCACGATTCCGACAACCGCCTGCTCTCTCGCGGCCCGCGAGTGCGACTTTCGGCCGAAGCCCTGCGCGATCAAGCGCTCTTTGCCAGCGGATTGCTCGTCGAAAAACTCGGCGGGCCAAGCGTGCGGCCGTACATGCCCGACGGCGTGTGGGACGAAACCTCGCGCTACGGCGACCTGCGTGGCTACAAGCACGACATGAACGACGGTCTCTATCGCCGCACGCTCTACACGATTTGGAAACGCACCGCCGCGCCGCCAGCGATGCTGCTGTTCGATGCTCCGAGCCGAGAGATTTGCACGGTCAAGCGGTCTCGGACCAACACACCGCTGCAAGCGCTGACGTTGCTCAACGAGATCACCTACGTCGAAGCCGCTCGCAAGTTGGCCGAGCGAATGCTGACCGACGGCGGCGCGACTCCGGAGTCGCGTCTCCGATTGGCCTTCCGCTGGGTGACATCACGTTCGCCGACGGACGAGGAATTGACGGTACTTGTCGGCGGACTGAACGACGATCTCGCTCGCTTCCGCAAGGATGCGGGCGCAGCCAAGCAATTGATTGTGCTCGGTGAGAGCAAAGCAAGTGCGTCGCTCGACTCAGCCGAGTTGGCCGCGTACACGCTGACAGCGAATGTGTTGTTGAATCTGGATGAGGTCGTGACACGAGAATGATCCCTCCGCGAGACCCAACTTACGAAAGCGAGTTTGCCATGAAACTGGTCCCTAGCCTGATGCTGGCCGTCACCTTGCTCGTGGTTGGACTTTCGGCGAATGCGGCCGAGACCCCGTGGACTCGCTCAGTGGCCAGCGGCCCATGGTCTGCCGTCGCAACATGGGAAGGTGGCAAGGTTCCGGAAACGGGTGCTCGCGTGCATGTGCGACCGGGGCATGTTGTCGTGTACGACGTGAAGTCGGAGGCACCGATCCGTGTCGTGTACGTTGCGGGAACGCTGACGTTCGCGGCGGACAAGGACACGCGGTTGGATGTCGGTGTGCTGAAGATCGAAGCCGGTGACGAACCGACTGAAGCAGGCTTCGATTGCGATGCTCACATCGAAGAGTTACCGGCCGGCGCGGTGCGACCAGCGTTGTTGGTTGGCACTTCGGAGAAGCCGATTGGAGCGAAGCACACGGCGCTGATTCGGCTCGTGCCGTTTGAGGGACAAGATAAGCAATCGTGTCCGGCGATCGTGTGTTGCGGTGGGCAGATGGAGTTTCATGGTGCGCCGCTCAGCCGGACGTGGGTGAAGCTTGGAGCGACCTCGAAGAAGGGTGACGCCGCAGTCACGCTGTCCGAAGCGGTGACTGGCTGGCGAATCGGGGATCGAGTGATCGTCACGGCCACGCATCTTGGTCGAGACAACGGTGGCGGAACTGATCTGCTCGAAACGGAAGAGCGGACCGTGACGGCGATGGACGGCGCGAAGCTCCTGCTGAATGAACCGCTGAAGCGCGAGCATCTCGGCGAAGGGGACTTCCGGGGCGAGGTCGCGAACCTCAGCCGCAACGTGGTCGTCGAGTCGGCGAATCCCGACGGCGTGCGCGGGCACACGATGTATCACAAGGGTTCGGCCGGCTCGATCAGCTATGCGGAGTTCCGGCATCTCGGCAAGAAGGACACGCTCGGCCGGTACTCGCTGCACTTTCATTTGGTCGGCAACACGATGCGCGGTAGTTCGGTGATCGGAGCGTCGATTCACAACAGCCACAACCGCTGGCTGACGATTCACGGGACGAATTATCTCGTCGTGCGCGACTGCGTCGGCTACCGCAGCATCGGGCACGGGTACTTTTTGGAAGATGGGACCGAAGTCCAAAACATCCTCGACCGCAACCTCGCCGTGCAGGCGATGGACGGCAAGAAGCTGCCCAAGCAGGTGCTGCCGTTCGATCAAAACGACGGAGCCGGTTTCTGGTGGGCGAACAGCCTCAACACGTTCACGCGAAATGTCTCTTGCGAGAATAACCACTACGGTTACTTCTTCGAAGCGACCGAAACGAGTGCCCTCAAGCTGACGCTGCCGGTGCAAGACGCGAGCGGCGAGACGAAGCCAACCGACATCCGCACGTTGCCGTTCGTCCGCTTCGAGGACAACGAAGCTCACTGCGACGGCTTGTACGGCGTCAATCTGGGCCAGGGAGTCAACCGCGTCGGCCCGGACGCGAAGCACCCGTTCGTGCTGCGGAACACAAAGATTTGGGAGATTCATTACGCCTTCCGCGTGCAGACTCCGTGTGTGCTGGTCGAAGGGATGACGATCTACAACTCGATCTACGGCGTCTATCACCCGAACTTTGATCGTCACGTTTATCGGAACATGTCGATCACGCAGTCCCCAAAGCACGGCGACGCCGAACCGTTCAATCGCGGCCACGACGACGACAGCATTCAATACGGCTCGCTGACGGTGGACGGCCTGACGTTCTCCGGCCATCACAACAGCTCGATGCCGCTGATTCAGATCACCGACCACAACCCAACCGGCTCGGCCGAAACGCACATCCGCAACGTGCAGGTCATCAACCGCCAAGACAACAACCGCCGAGCGTTGGTCAACCTCGGTGGTGGCCCACGTCCGCAACCGAAGACGCCGACCAGCGTGCCAGTCATCCTGCACGACTTCTACGGCTCCGGCCGACACGCGCGAGTTGTCAGCGTTAAGTCGGGCGAAGTGAAGACCGAGCCGGCCGTCTACAAATCCGAATTGCCGCTGACTGGCGACGAATCACGAGTCACCGAAGTCCGCGACATCCCGTTCCCGCAACTGCTCGATCCGATCGACGATCAGCCGCCATCAACGATCATCACGCACGTCACTCGCACAACCAATGGCTGGCTGATTCGCGGCTCGGCTGCAGACAACGGCGAGATCAAACAAGTCATCGTCAACGGCGTCGAGGCTCGTGCAGTGCGAGACAATTTTGCGGAGTGGGAAGTCACTCTGCCGAAGCAAGACTCGGTTGAGATTACCGCCTCGGCCCGCGATGCTGCGGGCAACGTCGAAAAGCTGTCTCGTTGAAGCGCGATCACGCGAGAGCTGAATCCAGAAACATCTCAGGGAGACAACGCGATGATCGTCACCGTTCAACAACACATCTTGCAGGACCAAAAGCGATTTCCCGGCGCGTCGGGTGAGTTCTCTTGGCTGCTGTCGGGGATCACGCTTGCGACCAAGATGGTGCAGGCTCGCGTGCGGCGAGCGGGGCTGTCAGACATTTTGGGTGACGCGGGGGATGTCAATGTTCAAGGCGAGATCCAGCAAAAGCTGGACGTCTACGCCAATGAGGCGTTGATGCACTGCTTGAGTGCTCGCGCCAGCATCGGCGTGCTGGCCTCCGAAGAAAACGAAGAACCGGTCATCATGGGGCATTGCTCCAAGGATGCGAACTACGCCGTGGTTTTCGATCCGCTGGATGGCTCGTCGAACATCGACGTGAACGTCAGCGTCGGCACGACGTTCTCCGTGATGCGGCGTCCCGAGGGAGTCGGTTACGACGAACCGGAGAAATGGCTGCTGCAACCGGGCAGCAAGCAGATCGCCGCTGGTTACGTCTGCTACGGCTCGTCGACGATTTTGGTTTACAGCGTCGGTAACGGAGTGCATGGCTTCACACTCGATCCGTCCATCGGAGCGTATCTGCTGAGTCATCCCGACATCCGGATGCCGCAACAGGGCAAGTACTACTCGGTCAACGAGGCGTATCGGGATGGGTTCCCGCCGGGCTACAACGAGTTCCTCGACCGACTGCGCCAGGGAGGACTGGGTCAACGTTACGCCTCGCGATACATCGGCTCGATGGTGGCTGATCTGCATCGCACGTTGTTGAAAGGGGGAATCTTCCTCTACCCGCCGACAGCCGATCACCCGAAGGGCAAGCTGCGGTTGTTGTACGAAGCGAATCCGATCGCGTACCTGGTGGAGCAAGCTGGCGGCGTAGCCACCGATGGCCAACGGCGAGTACTTGACCTGCAACCCGAAGCGGTTCATCAACGCACACCGCTCATCGTCGGTAGCCCGGTCGAGATGGCGGAGTTTCAACGCTGTGTGCCGCACGAGTTGTAAACAAACTGTGCAGGCGAGCCGGAACGAACGATTTGATTGATTCATGATGATGACGAGGTGAAATCCATGTCGCCTGTTTTGGGACTTCAAGATGCGTTGAACCGTCGTGTCTTCTTGCGCGGAGCCTCATCGGCATTGAGCGTCGCGGCGTTGGGGACGTTGTTCTCACGGGAAGTCTGCGCTGATTCCGCTGACAGTGTGAAAGCTCACGCCGCGCTGCCGGGCTTCCCGAACTTCGCGCCCAAAGCGAAGCGGATTATTTACCTCTTTCAATCTGGCGCGCCGTCGCAGATGGACCTGTTCGATCCGAAACCGGAGTTGGAGAAGCGGCGGGGCGAAGACTTGCCGGAATCGATTCGCAAAGGGCAGCGGCTGACGACGATGACGTCAGGACAGGCCAAGTTCCCAGTCGCGCCGTCGATCTTCAAGTTCGCTCAGCACGGGCGGAGCGGGATGTGGATGAGCGATCTCGTGCCGCAGATGTCGAGCATTGCGGACGAGTTCTGCATGATTCGCTCGGTGAATACCGAGGCGATCAATCACGATCCGGCGATCACGTTCTCGCAGACCGGATCGCAGTTGGCCGGCCGGCCGAGTATTGGGTCGTGGCTGAGTTACGGACTCGGCAGCGAGAACCAAGACTTGCCAGCGTATGTCGTCCTGACGAGTTTCGGCAGCGGGCGGCCCGACGACCAGCCGCTCTACGACCGGCTGTGGGGCGCGGGCTTTTTGCCATCGAAGCATCAGGGAGTGAAGTTCCGCAACAAAGGGGACGCGGTGCTGTACCTGTCGAATCCTCCTGGAGTCGATGCCGCCGCGCGCCGCGGCACGCTCGACCGGCTGGCCAAGCTAAATCAAAAACATTTCGAGCAAGTGGGCGATCCGGAAATTCAAACGCGCATCGCGCAGTACGAGATGGCATTTCGGATGCAGACCAGCGTGCCGGAATTGCTTGACTTGTCGAAAGAGCCGCCGCATGTCCTCGACAGTTATGGCCCCGACGTGAAACGCCCCGGCAGCTACGCGGCGAATTGTTTGCTCGCGCGCCGCTTGGCTGAGCGGGACGTGCGCTTCGTGCAGCTCTTCCACATGGGCTGGGATCATCACGGCGGCTTGCCGACGGCGATTCGCGGGCAGTGCAAGGACACCGATCAAGCGACCGCCGCGCTGATCAAAGACCTCAAGCAACGCGATCTGTTGAAGGACACGCTGATCGTCTGGGGCGGCGAGTTCGGTCGCACGATTTATTCGCAGGGAGGTATCACGGCGACGGATTACGGCCGCGATCATCACCCGCGCTGCTTCACTGTGTTGCTCGCCGGAGCCGGCGTGAAGACCGGCACGACGTTCGGCGAGACCGACGACTACTGCTACAACATCACTCGCGATCCGGTCCACGTGCATGATCTCAACGCCACGATCCTGCATTTGATGGGCATCGATCACATGCGGCTGACGTCTCGCTACCAAGGCCGCGATTTCCGTCTGACCGACATTCATGGCGAAGTTGTGAAAGGCGTGCTGGCTTGATGGGGCACCAAAAATTGTAGAGAGCTCGCCGCCGCGAGTTTCAAGTTAGGCCGACACGCAAGCGAGTGGTGCCGATCAGAACCGCTGACTGGCGTGTCGAGCGAGTGTGACATCGTGAATTGATGGCCGCGAGCGGCTTCACTTCACGATCAAGCTCACTTGCTCAATCGCCGCGTGGCCGGATTTGCGGAAGGGGCGCGGCAGAGGCTGAGCGATTCCTTTTTCATCAACCGTGCGCGAGCGAAGTGAATACTCGCCGGTGGGAAGCCCCGGCAGCAGCGCGGCCCAGTGAGCTTTGTTGAGTCGCATCGGCCAAGTCTTCGGGCGACCGTCGGCGTCGAAGCCCAACGTGTTTGGCGGAATCTTTTCGTCGGGCAAAGCACCGCCCCAGGACTTTGGTGGCGGCAGGATTGTGGCATCGCTCCAAGTCGCCGTCGTGAAGTTCGGATCGTTCGCGGGCTCGGACCCCTTCGGGCAGATCCAGACTTGGACTTTGCTCAACCCAGAGATGCCGACTTGCGCGTAACCGGTCACGGGGATCGGCTGATTCGCGGCGACTTCCTTCGGGACGGAGAGCGTTGAGGCCCACGTTTTCAGTGGACTATCGACGTCGTTGTTGCCGTCAATGTAGGTGTCGTTCGCGTAGGCGAGGTTTGTCAGCACGATGTGGCTGAGCCATTTGATCGACTTGAAGCCGTAAGCCTCCGGCACCACGACTCTCACGGGACCGCCTCGTTCGGGGGACAAGAACTGGCCGTTGAGCTTGTAGCACAGAATCACCGGCGGCAGATCATACGGGTCTTCGAGCACTCGCCCGATCGGCAGCGAACTGCGAAAGATCTGCTTGGGATCATCGTTGTGATAGCCGTAGTAAAACACGCGCCGCAAATTCTCGACCGGCTGCGTCCGCCAGATGACCTCCCGCAGCGGCACTCCCTCCCAAATGCCCGTGCCGAGCGGGCAGCCGATGTTGAGGCAGGTCATTACTTTTGCGAATCGTACCGAATGCGTCTCCGCCATCTGCATCAGACCAGCGAAGTCGAGCGCCGTTCCGTCGGCCTTCGTCATCGGCTTCTTGATCCGCGCCGGTTGCTCAGTGTCGGAGGTGACTTCCAACCGCCACGTCTCGCGAGTCAGCCCGACTTCAACGCGCTTCTCTTCGGGCAACGAATGCGGCAACGGTTTACCGCGCGACACGTCGCGGAATTTCTCCGGCGGCGTGAGAAACGATTCGAGCTTGCCAATTGAGTCGGCCAACTCCGGCGCGAGTTCATCCGCACGAGCGGCTCGCGACCCCGCCACAAGCGCAGCGGTTCCAGCCACACCCAAACTCAAAAAGAAACGCCGAGTCAGCCTGTCATGCTCACGTAGAAACTGATCGAGTGGGTTCATGGAGGGCTCCGTTTTGATGCAGGTGATCGTCATTGCTCGTGGAGCACGATTTCATCGTGCTCATTTTTGGGCACGTTGAAAACGTGCCCCACATGTTCATGGCAACGAGTCACACACGCACGAATATCTGGCGGCGGTACATCCACCAGCAGATCAACCACAAACCGAAAAGGCGAGCCGCGTGTCCCAGCGGCGTTGCCAACGGATAATCGCCGAACAACACGAACGCGATGCCGTGCTCCCAGTGAAACAACGCATCAACGGTGGTGAGGTGCGTCTTCAGCGAAGCCCCGACCCAGTTCTTCATGAGTTGGGCCACCACATACATGGCGACCGAGTTCATCCCCACGATCGCCAGCGGCCACGACCAGCGAGTCCACTGCCGGATGTCGATCACCCAATAGAAGGCCGCCAGCATCCAGAAGGTCCAGCCACTGCTAAACACCGCCCAGCCCGGTGACCAAATCCGTTTGACGATTGGTGCAAGGTGCCAGTCACAGCCGCGAATCGCGAGCGGCCAAATTGAAGTATCCAGCGCCATTGAGACCACAAAACAACTCGCACCTGCTTTGAGCAGCCATTTCACTTTCTCGCCATCCCGCTCGCTCGACCGCAGCATCGTCCCCGCCATCAAGCCGAACAACATCGTAGCCAGCGACGGAATGAAATTGAGCGTCTGATAGCCGCCGTCGTTGATCCAAAATGCCTTGCCGCGAAACAGCTCCTTCTCGCTCGGAAAGCGGTTCAAAAAATTTCGATCGACATCCGCCGCCGCGTTGACGTGCTTGTTCCAATGCAAACCGATTCCCGTCATCGCCGCCGGTTCTTGTGAAACGGATCGACCCGCTGCGAGGAACTTGGCATCGCGGTCGGACAGTGCCGCTTCGACATCTGCAAGTTGTTGCGGCGCGATCGTGTAGTTTGCGAACCAACCCCAATAGCCGATGAGAATAACTGAGGCCGCGACAAACTGAGTCTTCAACGATCGCTCGCGAAACAAATACAGCAACGGATAGCCGAGCCCAATCTGCGACAAGACATTCATGAATGTGAAGTTGGTTTGCTTCGCTCCATTCGACGACAAGAACACACCCAGCGCGACCAGCACGAACGACCGCCACAAGACATGCCGAAACCGAGCGGTCGCCGATTGCCCTTCGCTCGCACGTCGCGAGTACGAGAACGGCAACGACACGCCGACCAAAAACATGAAGCTTGGCTGAATCAAATCCCAGAACGCGCAGCCAGTCCAGGCAACGTGATCGAACTGGTAAGCCAAGATCTGCCAAAACCAATCGGGGAGAAATCCGAGTTTGGTCTCGTGCAGCTTTTGCAAATTCTCCGGCTTGGCCAGCACCGAAAAACCAAACCCGCTGGAGGCCATCGCCAACATCACGAAGCCGCGATAGGCGTCGATCGACATGACTCGGTTGGCGGTTGCGGCGGCAGGACTCTTCGACATGGCGAAACCTCTGTTTGATGTCGTCGTTGTATTTCGCGTTTCAAAACGTAGCACAGGCGGCTCGCCTGTGTGTGCTTTCTCCGATGAAATCACCGGCGAGCCGCCTGTGCTACGTTTTTGGAAACCGTTTCACCGTGAGGCAGACTTGGGCAAATACCGCTGGACGATATCAAGCATCGGCTGATGCAGTCGGGCATTCGTGGCGAGGATGTGCGTTTTCCTCAGCGGCAATGGTTTGTTATCACAAGTCGTAACGCAACCCCCCGCCTCTTCGACGAATAGTCGGCCTGCGGCGAAATCCCACGGCGAGAGTTCGTATTCGAAATACGCTCCGATCTGCCCGCACGCGACCATGCACAGGTCGAGCGTCGCGGCTCCCATGCGACGAATGCAGTGAATGTTTTCATGAAACAGATCACGCATAGCCGCCAGTGTCGCCTCCATGATGGCACCACGGTCGTAATAAAAACCCAAGCCGACAAGCACTTCGTTCAACCGCGAATGCTCGGCCACGCGGACGCGCTGACCGTTGTGAAAGGCACCTTCGCCACGTGAGGCGATGAACCAGTCGTTACGAGCCGGATTGAAAATCACGCCGCACTGCGGCTGACCGGCTCGATAGTAGGCGACTGAAACGGCGAACTGCGGAATCCCGTGCAAAAAATTGTTCGTGCCGTCGATCGGATCGATCACCCACAAATGCTCGGCGTCGGAGTAAGCGGTATGCCCCTCCTCCGCCAAGATCGCGTGATCGGGAAACGTCTGGCGAATCGTCTCGACGATCGTCCGCTCCGATTCGAGATCGGCGACGGAAACTCGGTTGTACGACGGCTCGCCCGCTTTGGCCTCATGCGCGACGTTGGCGAAGTCACGAAAGTATCTCGCGACGACGTCACCGCCAGCACGAGCAGCCGATTCGGCGATTTGCTGTTCGAGAGTCATAGTCATTAGTCTTCCGTTGAGCTCATTAGATCGTGGCGGCCAGCACCAAACCTTGCAGCGGCAGATGTGATTCAAAGCGGGCTCGCGGCAAGTAGGCTGTGAGCAATGCACCTCCGCCGCCGGTGATGAAGATGTCGACGTCCGGTCCAGCTTCGCGTTCGATCAACTCTTTGACAGCTCCGAGCTGTCCCCAGAAGAGTCCGCTGCGAATCGCCGATCGCGTGTTACGTCCGAGCGGGTCCGGGGTTTCTTGACCGAGTTCTGTCACCGAGACCAACGGCAGCAATGCCGTGTATTCATGCAAAGCTTTTGCAGACAACGCAAGTCCCGGCAAGATGGCTCCACCGGCAAACGCGCCGTCGGCAGTCACCAAATCAACGGTCGTGGCTGTTCCCGAATCGACGATCACCGCCAACCGCTGTGGATTTCGCAATTCATTCACTGCGACTGCATTCAGCAGCCGATCAATGCCAACTCGACGCGGTTCATCGACACGAATGGTCAGCGGGAATTGTGCCGTATTCGTAATGTGATTCGGCTTCGCTCCGAGTGTTTCCGGCCAGTCTGCTCGCAGGCATTTCACTCCGTCCGGATTCGAGCCCGCGATCACGGCTGTTTGCCAATTTGCCGACGCCGATTTCCACGAGTTCAATAAATCCCACGGCAGCAGATCGCCGGTCAATGCGACCGTTCGCTGCACACACACGGGAAGAACCCCTCGTTCCCGCTCGCTCGAAACTGCGAACAGTCCGAACTTGATGCGCGTGTTACCGACGTCGATTGCCAAATGCTGGCGGAGAACATTTCTCGTCACAAACAAGACCGTTCTAATTAAGTCCAAGCGATTTTTTTTACGAATGCGTATCCATCGAGCGAAAGTTGTACTCCGAAGTTCCGATCAGCAGAATCCCGCTTCCTGTTCACAAACTTCAAGGAACTCTGTCATGCATCAGGCGTATGTCGAACGTGTTGTTGATCTGCTCGATCCTGCTGGAAACACCTTGCTGAATATGTCGGTCGAAGAAGCCACACAGCGAGTCGAATCGGGTGACGTGGCAAAAGTGCGTGAGATCGACGGACAGTTCGCCGTCTGGGCCAAGCGAGGCAACATTGTCCGCATGGCTCGGTCGATTGGCCGACCGATGCGGTACTTTTTGGCGAAGCGTGCTGAAGGACCGGCGCTCATCATCTCTGAACGGATGGATGAGATCGCCGCGTGGTTGCAGCAGGAAGGTTTCGGCGATCAGTTTCATCCCTCTTACACTCGCATGGTTCCCGCTCATCACTTGGTCGAGATTGCCCTCATCGGCTGTCCCGATCCGAATCCGATTTATACGCGGTTCTTTGCTCCGCAACGAAATCGGTTGAGCACGAACCTCGACGAGATTGGAGCCGCTTACATCGGAACGCTCGCCGCTGAATGCGACAAGTGGCTCAACACGCTTGATCGCCGTGAACCGATCGGCGTCTTGTTTTCGGGAGGCATCGACAGCGGAGCCCTCTTCTTAGTGCTGCATCATTTGTTGCTACAACGAGGCGAATCACTTGCTCGCATGAAGGCGTTTACGTTGTCCGTCACTGACGGCAAAGCATCCAACAACGACGCCGCGCAAGCAGTTCGGTTTCTCGATGAGCTTGACCTCGGCCTGTTCCTCGAAGTGATCGACGTCGCGCGCCAGGATCTCAACGTGGCCGAGACCGTGCGCGTGATCGAAGACTACAAGCCGCTCGATGTGCAGTCGGCAACGATGGCCCTCGCGCTCTGCCGAGGTATCCGGCAACGGTATCCCGATTGGAAGTACCTCACCGACGGAGATGGTGGCGATGAAAACCTGAAGGACTATCCGATCGAAGAGAACCCGGAGCTGACGATCCGCAGCGTGCTCAACAACACGATGCTGTATCAAGAGGGCTGGGGCGTCGGCGCGATCAAGCACTCGCTGACCTATTCCGGCGGTCAAAGCCGCGGCCACATCCGCACGTTCGCCCCCGCACGGGCCTGCGGGTTTTCCGGCTTCAGTCCGTATGCGTTACCCAACGTCATTAACGTGGCCGAAGGAATCCCATTCATCGATCTGACTGACTGGCAACACGACCGCCTCTACGCGCTCAAAGGCGAAATCGTCCGTCGCGGCGTCGAAGCAGTCACCGGCCTGACAATGCCCATCTTTGAGAAACGCCGCTTCCAACGCGGCACCGTCGACGACGCCTCCTTCTCGCAAATCTTCGGACAGTCGGAGGCCGAGTATCGCGAGATGCTGACGTCGTCGTTGATTGGATGAGTTCATCAAACGAGAAGTGGGTAGCCCAGCTTCACAGTCTAAACAGTCACGGAATCTCCCCGAAGCGTGAATCATTCAGATTGGGCTGATGGCGTTGCGGTTGATCATCACACTTCGTCACTGCGTGTTGTATATTCTTGAAACGTCTTGCGACGCTTCAAAATTGAGGACAGGCAGATGACTCGTGCGAATTACCGATGGCTGGTGTTTGTCGCTTGTTTCGTGAACCCGGCGTTTGCGGTTGAAACACCAGAGTTATCGTTTGAAAAACACGTTCGTCCCATCTTCAAAGCTCACTGCTTTCAATGTCATGGCGAAGGTGAAAAGCTCGAAGGTAAATTGGATCTCCGGCTGAAGCGGCTCGCGGAACAAGGTGGCGAGTCGGGCAAGGGAATTGTTCCCGGTCAGCCCGATACCAGTTTGCTGCTGAAACGCATCGAATCCGGCGAGATGCCCCCTTCTGAACGCAAAGTGACTCTTGCCGAGCGAGAGATCATTCGCCGATGGATCGCTGCCGGTGCGGTAACGGCTCGGCCCGAACCTGAAAAACCGGATGAGAACAATTTTACGGAAGTGGAACTCACGCATTGGTCCTTTCAGCCGATTGTTCGACCGGCGATCGCGAAGGCTCAACGAACGGATTTGATCCGCACGCCGGTTGATGCGTTCTTACTGACAGCTCTGGAAGCGAAGCAACTTTCCTTCTCGCCGGAAGCGGATCGGCGAACGCTCATTCGCCGAGCGACCTTTGACCTGCACGGACTGCCGCCGACTCCCGAAGAGGTCGAAGAGTTCGTCAACGATCCGTCGCCCGATGCTTACGAGCGGTTGATCGAGCGGCTGCTCGCCGCGCCGCGATACGGCGAACGCTGGGGACGGCACTGGCTCGACATCGCGGGCTACGCGGACTCGGAAGGGTACACGGACGAAGATCCGGTGCGCACGTGGGCGTTCAAGTATCGCGACTACGTCGTTCGAGCCTTCAACGCCGACAAACCATTCAACGATTTTCTGACTGAGCAACTCGCCGGTGACGAATTGGTGCCGCTGCCGCACGCGAATCTCTCGCCGGAGAACCTCGACAAGCTGATCGCGACCGGCTTCCTGCGCATGGCACCTGACGGCACGGCGTCGGGTGTTGATCAGAACCTCGCGCGAAACGCCGTGATGGCCGAGACGATCAAGACTGTCGCGACGTCGCTGCTAGGACTGTCGCTCGGTTGTGCTCAGTGTCACAACCATCGTTACGAACCGATCACTCAAGTCGATTACTACCGCTTCCGAGCGATCTTCGAGCCGGCCTATGACTGGAAGAACTGGCGAGTTCCCAACGGGCGGCTGGTCACGCTTTATACAGACGCAGATCGCGCGAAGGCCGCCGAGATTGAAGCTCAAGCGGTGAAGATCGATGCCGACCGACAGAAGAAACTTGACGAGCACATTCAACGGATTCTCGAACTCGAACTCCTCAAGAAGCCGGAAGAGTTACGAGAGCCGTTGCGAGTTGCTCACAATTCACCGGTCGCGAAGCGGACGCCGGAACAAGTCGCGCTGTTGAAGGATCATCCCAGCATTAACGTCAACGGCGGGACGTTGCCGCTCTACGACAATAAGGCTTTTGAAGAGGTCAATGCGTTCACAAAACAGGCGACCGAATTGCGCGGCACGAAGCCGGTCGAAGAATTCGTGATGGTGCTCAACGAAGTCCCGAACGTGATTCCGCCGACGGTCTTGTTTGCTCGCGGCGAGCACTTCGCACCGAAACAGCAAGTCGAACCGGGTGAACTGTCGGTGATTGCCGCCAACGTAGGACGGTTTTCCAAACCGTCCATCCCCAACAATCCGCCCGCTGCCAACGCGCCGAATGCAACGACCGCGTCCGACAAACCTCCGTTCGCAATTCCGCTCGATGACCCATCCGTCCCCACAAGTGGCCGACGGCTCGCGTTCGCCAAGTGGCTCACCTCCGGCAAGCATCCGCTGCTCGCGCGAGTCTTGGTCAATCGCGTTTGGATGCAACACTTCGGTCGCGGTTTGGTCGCCACTCCCGCAGACTTAGGGGTCGCTAGTGAACGCCCGTCGCATCCAGAGTTGCTCGATTGGTTGGCATCGGAGTTCACGGATTCCGGCGAAGCGTGGTCGCTGAAGCACTTGCATCGTGTGATGTTGCTTTCGACGGCGTATCGTCAGTCTTCGCAACGCAGCGCGGCTCAAGACACCGTCGATCCCGACAATCGCCTGCTCGGACACTTCCCGCTCCGGCGTTTGCAAGCGGAGGAAGTTCGCGACTCGGTGTTGGCGATCAGCGGCAAATTGAATGACAAACTCGGCGGCAAGCCTGTGCCGATCATGCAGGACGAGATCGGCCAGTTCATCCTGGGGATCGACAACATCAACGGCAACGGCGTCCCCGACAAGATACTGCCGCTCAACGGCGAAGAATTTCGTCGCAGTGTTTATGTTCAGGTACGCCGCAGCCGACCGCTGACCGTCATGGAGCCGTTCGATCTCCCGGTGCTTGATCCAAATTGTCCTCAACGAAACTCTTCCACGGTCTCGCCACAGTCGCTGCTGCTCATGAATAGCGAGTTCATCCAAGAGCACTCTCGTAACCTCACGGATCGCTTGGTCGCTGAAGCCGGCCCGGACGTGCGCTCTCAAATTGTGCTTGCTTGGCGTCTCGTCTTTGCCTCCGATCCGACGGAATCTGAATTGGCCGAATCGTTCGCCTTCGTGACGGCGCAGACCGAAGTCTTTCAACCAAAGACACCGCCAACCGCGAACGTTCCAGCCGCCTCGCCGGCGAACGGAGCAGTTCCGCCGCCCGACCCCGCTCGTCAGGCGGTGGCACTGTGGATTCAATCGCTGATCAGTTCCAATCGTTTCTTGTACGTCGAATAGCCCCGGATTCTGGCACTCCCATTTGTTATTTCCTTCAATTCGTTATGCCCTTCCCGCTGCTTTGAAGAGTACGACGAATGAAGGCAAGTGGTGGGATGGTTGGCTGACCTCACCGCACTATCATGGCCGCTTGTGGTTCACCAACTTGCGATTGCGGCGTAGAACGGCTCTCCAGAGCCGTTCGGTCGGTCCAGGAGACCCGACCCACGGCCCCTCAATTTCAAATTGGCAGACCACTCGATCGCCCTCTTTACTTCAGCGGCCACCACGATGAATCGTTCTCCCAGCACCAACGACACTCCTGCGGAATCGGGAAGTCCGGCACTCTCTCGAAATGAACTGCTGACTGCACTAGTGCTGTTTCTCATTGGTGTGTCGGTGCGCGTCGCGTTCCCTTCCGCGATGGCGGTGGAGCATTTTGATGAAGGAGTCTATGCCTCAAACTTGTGGTGCCCAGACACCGGCTTTCAGTATCCCGACCGGCATCTCTACGCCCCCGCGTTGCTGCCGGCGTTGATCGAATGGAGCCTAATGCTGTTCGGCCCGACGCGGTGGGCTCCGATGGTCCCGTCGCTCATCTTCGGCAGTCTGACCGTTCCTCTGATCTGGTGGGTCGGTCGAAGCTGGTTCGGCCAAGCAGCCGGTTTGTCTGCCGCCGCGCTCGCCGCCTTGAGCGACTATCACATTCTTTTCAGCCGTTCCGCTCTGACGGACGTGACCCTCGGCTTCTGGCTGCTGCTGGCCGTTTACTTTTTTGAGGCAGCATTTCGCACACTCTGCCCCGCTCGCGCCGTGATCGCAGGAGTGGTGACCGGCCTCGCGTGGTGGACCAAGTACAACGGCTGGCTGCCACTGGCCATCGGCCTCAGCGGTTTATTGGCATGGTCGCTGTTCGCCCCGCGCGAAGAACGGAAACTCGGCCGCCGCCTGTTGCTCTGGAGCTTCGCCACCATCACCGCTTTGGCCGTGTGGAGTCCGTTCTGGTGGTCGCTGCCTCACGGATACGGTGAGGTAGCCGCAAACCATCGAGGCTATGTTGTCGGACTAGCAGGCTGGGTTAGTTCGTTTGAGAGACATCGTGAGAACCTCCGCTTTTTTGATGGGCGCATCACCGGACTTGGACTTGGGGCCGTGCTCGTCATTATTTCCCGCACTGTGTCGAAGGAGATGCGATGCGCACGTCTTGAGGCTGAGTTGTTGGGAGAAACGCCACTTTCAGACGCCCAGACTGCAAGAAGCCATTCTGGTCTGGAAATCGTATGGCTGGCGTTGGGGCTCACAATTGCATTCGGTCTCGGTGTCATGTTCGTCGGAACAATTGGGTTGGCCGCGTTTGTGTCTTTCATGGCTGTTATCCCAATGTTCCACTTTCTCCCGGGAACTTGGCATCGAAGAGATCTTACGAGGTCATCGCTCCTCTCGACGATGTTCAGTTTCGACTTCGATCGCAAAGCATGGATGATGGGGCTCGAAACTCCTGAAGCAGCGAGGCAATTCATTTGTAAGACTCGGCAGGCCCTCGTCACCCACCAAGCATTGTGGCTGACACTCGCGTGGTGGTTTGGCCTATTGGTCACGGCACCGCTCTATCGGCCGTTTCCACGATTGATGTTGTCTTGGATAATCGCCGGTTGGTTCTTGGTTAGTCTCGACTGGTCTTTGGCAATTCGCCTGAAGGATTGGTTGCGCCTGTCGGCTTTCATTGGTGGAGCATGTCATGAACGCGACACTGCCAGGCGACTTCAAGTTCAGATCTTTGGGGTGATGACGTTTCTCATGTTGTTTCTTTTCACGCCGCCCGTTTGGCGGAAGATGAAAACACCCGCTTGGCAACAGCGTACTTCCCTAATTGCCATCGCCGACCAAATTCAAAACGTTGTTAGGCAACGCAACGTCCTTGATCAACAGCCAGCAGAAATCGGAGGTAAGCGAGCGGTGCTGTATGTCTTCGCGGAGCCGGGGTTGTTCTTTCATTTGCCGGCGGATGATCTCGGTGTGGCGGCGGCGGGAAGCTTGGACTTCCTCAAACCGGACGCTCGCTCGACGGGCCTGCCTACGTTCTTGGTGACGGGGCCGCACGCACATCGCAGTGCGGCATTTGAAGAGCAGGTGACGAAACATGCCGCGCGGATCGAGTTGGTTCAGCGCTGGCCGTATGCCGCGAGCGATTTCGTGCTGCTCGATCAAGTATCGCCATCGCAGCTTGATGCCGAGCGAGTGAAGTGCGAAGTCCGGCTCTATCGAGTGAAGTAGCCGTTCGTGTTCCACGTGGAACACTCCGCAGAGCCCGATGCCTCTTGCCTAGTTTCACGTGAAACGCACTCTTGATTGCTGGGCGTACAGAAACCGATCTTGAGGTGATCGTTCTTTCGCCAGTAAGACTCCATCCCTCGCGAGGGGAGCGTTATTCGTCTTCGCGAGTTGGACGATGTCATGGACGACTGCTTGAGGTGATCACGATGGATCAGATCGAAAATCAAATTCAAATTCGCAAACGTTTGGGCCGTGGATTGAGTTCCTTGCTCGGCTCTGGCGACGACTCATCCGAAGCCGCTCATCTCCCCGGTGCCGCCTCTGCGGTGACTCCGGTTGGTGAGCTGCGACAGGTTCCAATCAACGCGATCGAACGCAACCCGTTCCAACCGCGCACCGAGTTTGAAGACTCCGCGTTACGTGAGCTGAGCGACAGCATTCAACAACACGGCGTCCTTCAACCCCTTCTAGTGAGAACCGCGCCGAACGGTGGCTGGCAACTGATCGCCGGCGAGCGACGTTGGTTAGCCGCGAAGAGCGCCGGGCTATCGACGGTTCC
>JAYUFI010000852.1:0-1371 GCA_043738805.1 Planctomycetaceae bacterium
GTCAATGACGATCGAATGACAGTTGAGGTGATTGATGGCGACCAGATGCTTTGCAACCGCGATTGTTTTCTTGATGTCGATGCCTGCATTCACAATCGCGGCTTTACCGGAAGTCTCAGGTCCAATCCGGCCTGTCCCACCTGTGCTCAAGCTGATCCATCACCGTCACGAGCATTCGCTGACGGTCAGTGGTCGTACTGCGGATGGCTTTGCGGTCGATCTCTCGCAACAAGCCGTGTTGACCAGCGCTGACTCGTCGATCGCGGTCATCGAAAACGGTTGGGTGAAGCCGTTGAAGTCGGGACAGACGCAGATCACAGTGCAGGCGGCGGGGCAGACGGTACAGGTGCCGGTGGTTGTCGAGTTGCCGGCAGCCGAGCGGCCTTACAGTTTTCGGCATGAAGTGATGCCGGTGCTGTCTAAGGGAGGCTGCAACGCGGGGGCGTGTCATGGCTACTCGCTTGGCAAGAACGGTTTCAAGCTTTCGCTGCGTGGAGGCGAGGCGACGCAGGATTACACGGCAGTGTTCGGCGATCAGTTTGGACGCCGCATCAATCTGCTCAAGCCGAGCGACAGTTTGTTGCTGACCAAGCCGATCGGCGATGTGCCGCATCGTGGCGGGATTCGGATCGCGAAAGGGAGCCTCTCGCATCGCATCCTGCAAACGTGGATCGAGCAGGGGGCGAAAGGTGATCTCGACGATAAGGCCGAGATTGAATTCGTCCGCATTTTTCCGGATCGATTCGTGCTAGAGCCGGGCACTTCGCACCGCTTGCAGTTGGTCGCGCATTACACCGACGGCACGACGCGCGATGTCACGAAGTTGGCGATCTTCAATGTCAACACCGAAGGGGTCGCGGACGTCACCGATGTCGGTCATGTGACCGCTCGCGAGTTGGGCGAGTCGGCAGTTGTCGCTCGGTTTGAAAGAAAGTTCGCGGCCGCGCGGTTGATCGTGCTCAATCGCAAACCCGACTTCAAACCGACGCCGGTGCCGACCGACCACTTCGTCGATCAGCACGTCGTCGCGAAGCTCAACGACTTGAAGGTCACGCCGTCGGAGTTGTCCACCGACGAAGAATTCCTGCGGCGCGTGTCGCTCGACCTGATTGGTTTGCAGCCAACGGCGGATGAGGTCCGCAAGTTCCTCGCCGATACCGATCCAGCGAAACGAACCAAAACGATCGACGCTCTCTTCGCGAGACCGGAGTTCGTCGATCACTGGTCGCTGAAGTGGGGAGACTTGTTGCAGAACTCGCGCGTGCGGCTGAATGAGCCGGCGATGTACGGCTTCCGCGAATGGATTCGCAGTGCGGTCGCGTCGAACATGCCGCTCGACGAGATGACTCGGCAACTGCTCACCAGCAAGGG
>JAYUFI010000853.1:0-3745 GCA_043738805.1 Planctomycetaceae bacterium
CGCGTCTTTGTATTCGTAGTCGATCGCCAAAACTTCGCCGTAATGCTCGGACGCTTTGCTGGAATCTTTAGCCTCTTCGCACAAGCGGCCGAGGTAGTAATGCACCTCTAAGAACGTCGCTTTGTTTTCTTGCGCGTTGAGTTTGGCAACCGCTTTTTCAAGCTGCTTTCTGGCGAGGATCCCCTTCTTCTCTTGGATGAAGCATTTCGCCAGCAGCAGCAGCGCGTCCGCTTCGATGCGTGTGTCTTGCACGGCGGCTTGAAACATCGGGATTGCTTGCGAGTACATCTTCAACTTGAAGAAGCTTTGTCCCAGCGTGTACTTCACGCGCAAGTCGTTCGGATGCCGCTCGACGCGAGTTCGATAGACCTCAATCTCGCGTTTGAGCAATTCGGTGGCGAGTCCTTGAGCGATCGCTTTCGCCTCGTCGTCACTGGATTTACTGGCGGCGTTCGACTTGGCGATATCGACGTTCTTCCGCATCAGTTCGAGTTCGCAGTCCTCGACTTGTTCGCGAATGTTGTGATCACCTCCGGAAAGTTCCATCGCCTTCTGGAACATGTCACGTGCGTCTTCGGTCTTGCCGTTGCGACGGTAGAAGTCCGCCATCTTGAGGAAGACGTCTTTGTTGTCCGGGTCTTTGCGGATCGCTCGCTGCAAGTCCGCTTCTTCAGACTGACCCGGTCCATCGGCAGACGACGACGCGGCGGCTGAGGTTTGCTTGCCGATCACCTTGCGGATGTCCTCGATGGAACGTTCGGTTTTCTTGCCTTGATCGTCCTCGAAATCACCGTCGCGAATGACCGAACTCGCATTGAGCTGTGTGATCTTCGACCGAGCTTCCGTGTCGAGCGGATCGAGCTTGAAGACACGCTCCCAATACTTGATGGATTCGGTGAACTCACCCTTCTGCTCCAACAACATTCCCAGCGAGCGGAGATGGCCTTTGTTGTTGGGGTCGGCTTCGACCGCCTTCGTATAAGCAAACACGGCGACGTCGATAAAACCTAAGTTGGCAGACGCTTCGCCGACATCAGCATTCAGATCGGGATCCCAGGGAGTCAGCGCGAGACCTTCTTCGGCAGAAAGGTCAAGCTGCGCCCAGTTCTTGGTCATGCGCGCTTTCTTGATGCTCGCTTTGACTCCCATCAGACGCATGCCAGCCATCTTCGCGCCGGTTCCTTTGGGGTACTTCCGCTGCTCGCAACCGCGCAGCACTTGGCGGAACAGAAGATTCCCCTGATCGAACTTGACCGCCTGCCCGACCATCTCGATCGCGTAGTCCCAGTTCTGTTTCGCCATCGCCTCGTTCCCCTTGCGGAAACAGTCACCGGCGATTTTTTTCTTCGGATCATCGGCCATGTCGTTTGTTCTTTTGGCGAGCGTTGTCTTGATTGTTCTAGCGGGTAATTCAGAGATAACTCTAAGCCACGACGCCGCAATCGGGAAGTCGCGCCGCTTGTGCGATTCGCTTCATCGTCGCACAATGCTCGTCGCTTTGGATTCGCCATTTCAACCCCGCCTTCAGGAGTCTACTTCATGCGTGCCCTCGTTCGTCCCGCTACGTCGTTATCGCCGAAGGCGATGTTGTTTCTGCTAGATTGTGACGTGACGCTCCGCGTCGCGATTCACGACGCGGAGCGTCGTGAATCAATGCGACTTCGTCCCGCGGTGTTGTTTGGATGGTCTCTTTCCGCCGTGCTGGCCTGTGGCTTGATCACGTCCGCGAGTTCCCCCGCCGCTGATCCGCCGAAGAACATCGTGGCGATCACGATCGACGAGGCGAAGAAAGATCCCGATTTCGCCATTCAAGGGGAATACGAAGGAGACCTCGGCGGACAAGACGGCAAGCAGAAGTGGGGCCTGCAAGTGATCGCGCTGGGAGAAGGGAAGTTTCACGCGGTGGCGTATTCCGGCGGACTGCCCGGTGCTGGCTGGGACAAAGAGCAGAAGGCCGAGGTCGATGGCAGTTTGAAGGACGGAGCCGGCACTTTCTCAGGTGAAAAAGGAACTGCCGTGATCAAGAACGGCGTTGCGGTCATCACCTCACCGAAGAACGAGCCGCTCGGCGAGATGAACAAGGTCGAGCGCAAAAGTCCGACGCTCGGCAAGAAGCCGCCTGAAGGAGCGGTCGTGTTGTTCGATGGCAAGTCGGGCGATGCCTTCACCGATCCGAAGAAGTTTGTCGATGGCCTGATGTCTCAAGGCATCACCAGCAAGCAGAAGTTTCAAAGCTTCTCGCTGCACATGGAGTTCATGCTGTCGTACATGCCAGCCGCGCGCGGTCAGGGGCGAGCCAACAGCGGTTGCTACATGCAGGGACGCTATGAAGTTCAGATACTTGACAGCTTCGGCCTCTCCGGCGAGCACAACGAGTGCGGCGGTATCTACACGATCAACAAGCCCGACACCAACATGTGCCTCCCACCGCTGCAATGGCAAACTTATGACGTCGAATATACCGCTGCAAAATTTGACGCAGACGGTAAGAAGACGACAAACGCCAAGCTGACTGTGTTGCACAACGGCGTGAAAATTCAGAACGACGTCGAACTTCCCAAGGGAACGACTGCCGCTCCTGTCGCGGAGGGAGCCGAACCCGGCCCGATCTACATTCAGGACCACGGCAACCCGATTCGCTTCCGCAACATTTGGCTCGTCGAGAAGAAGTAACGCGTCGGCCTCATTGTGGCACGACGCTCCGTATCGTGAATCGCGACGCGGAGCGTCGTGCCGCAATCAGACCAACGTCGATTCGTAGATCGAATTCATCAACCAGTGATTGATGTCGTTGAGCAGCTTGTGGCTCGGCTCTTCACCAGAGTCATACGAACGGAGCACCGCGTTCACGCCGGCAGATCGCAAGAGCCGCCCCAGCGAAACTTGGTCGGGCAAAGAAACTCGAACATCACGAATTCCGGCGCTAAGGAAGACTCGCTTGCCGCGCAGGTCGTCGTAGTTCGTGATTGGTTCGAGTTTTGATGACCTCAATCCAAAGGCCAGCGCACCGGCGAACCACTCGGGGCGACGAAGCATCATCCGCAAGGCGACCGACGCTTGATCGCCGAAACCGGCGAGATAAATCCGCTCGCTATGAACGTGAAACTCTCGCCGCATTTGTCCGACGATATCTCTCAAAGTTTCGAGTAAGCCATCGAGCGGATCGAGGCAATTTGGTGGCGACATTGGCCCGGCGGCGAAACGGTTTGTCGCGGTCAATCCCTCAACGGATAGACCGAGAAAATTCTGCGGACTGATGCGCGGCACAAGATCGAGCAGTTCACGAGCGGTCCATTCGGAGTCGTGCAACCAGACGACGAGCGGATACGGATAATTCGGTTCGTAGTTGTGCGGCAGGTAAACCGGAGATTCATCCGGCAACGCAAAGCGTCCCCACGGAGCGTCCGCTCCGACAACGGCGACTTCCAATGACATCGTGTCTGCGTCAGTCGCCGGTGTGCCAGCAGCAGCTTGATCGACGGGAGCCATCACGTCCCACGGCTTGCGTTGACAGAGATCAATTGCGGGAGTGGCTTGCCTGGCGGACCAGCGGCCCATCCAAGGATCGTGAGCAGGAGTTGTCATTCGAGGATTCTCCCTTCGGCCTGAACGAACTGCGGTCGCGATTCGGTTTCGCGTTTTCCCAACGTCGGCAGATCGTTTGTTTGGGCAATTTCATCGAGCGGAAACAACTTGCCGGGACACGCGGTTGATTTCACCGAACGATGTCCGACAACCTTGTTGC
>JAYUFI010000854.1:0-9874 GCA_043738805.1 Planctomycetaceae bacterium
GCGACGGTAAGCTTGTCAACGCGATCGAAGCCGAAGCGGCGGAGAACTCGTTAATCGACGGCGAACTGCTCGAAGTCGACGCCAATGGAAACAAGCTCGTCTTCGGTCGCGAAGACAACGACAACGGCCAGCCGGTCCAACAATCGTTCGCGATCACCGCCGAGACGATCATCACGCTTGACGGCAAACCCGCGAAGCTCGCCGACCTCAAACGCGGCTCGTCGCTCAAGCTGCGACTCGCGGACGACGGCCAAACCGTTCGAGCGATCAAGGCCACGAGTCCTGAGCCGGATGATGATGACGGCAGGAAGGACGACGACTCGAGGTAATCCTTGTTTGTGACTTGAGGTGGGTGCTCGTGCCCGCCTCTCTTGCTTGTCAAAACGATGTCTCCAATTGCCATGAAACCTAACGGTCGTTAGGTTGGTACCGTTGGGTGAGTTGATTTCGCCAGATCACACAACATCTAGCGATGGGGAGAGTCTTCAGTGAGGTATCATTGGCTGAATGGCTTAGTTGCCGGTGGCATGCTGTTGGGAATCGGCAATTGGGTTTGGTCGGAGTCTCCGCAGCGAGTCGTGCGGCGGTCTGATGAAGTGGTGCCGAAGGTGACGTTTTCGTTGCTCGATCTGAGCGGCAAGGCGCACGAATTGGGTCAGAACGATTTGGCACGCGTGCGGGTGTTTGTGTTTCTTTCGACGGAGTGCCCGATTGCGAATGGTTACACGCCGAAGTTGAACGAACTCCATGCGCGCGTTGGCGGGGCGGCGGATGCGGGAGTCGATCTGTTCGGAGTCATTTCGGATGCGACGTTGACTCGTGACGCGGCGGCGAAACATTTCGATGAGTTCAAGGCGGGCTTTCCGGTGTTGTTCGATGCGTCGGGGTTGTTGGCTGATGAGCTAAAGCCGACGCATGTGCCCGAGGCGTTTGTGTTCGATCGCGATGGGCGATTGACTTATCGCGGGGCGATCGACAACGCATGGGAGGCGCTGGGACGGCGAAGACCGAAGGCCGAATCGCACTTTCTTGCTGATGCCATTCAAGCCGCGATGAAGGGGACGCCGTTGTCGGTCGCTCGCACTGAGCCGGTTGGATGCCACTTCGAGAAGCCGTCGGCCGGTGATGTCACAGCGAAGGTGACGTACTGCCGCGATGTCGCGCCGATCGTGCAGGCTCGTTGCCTGAACTGCCATCGGCCCGGTCAGGTCGCTCCGTTTTCGTTGATGAACTACGACGAGGTCGCGAAGCATGCGGCTCAGATTGTGGAGGTGACTCAGCAGCGGATCATGCCGCCGTGGATGCCGGAACGTAACCATGTGGAGCACGTTCCCAACGTGCTCGAGGTAGACAGCAAAGGGCACGTTGAAAACGCGTCTCACGATCAGCAGTCGCGATTCGTCGGTGAGCGTTGGCTGACCGATCGCGAGTTGGCGATCTTCAAGTCATGGGCAGAGAGCGGTCGCTCGAAAGGGAACGAAGCCGACTTGTCTCCCGCGCCGAAGTTCGCCGAAGGCTGGCAGCTCGGTGAGCCGGACCTCGTTGTGAAGATGCGCGAGCCGTTCACGGTGCGAGCGGACGGTGCAGACCTGTTGCAGAACTTTGTGATCCCGATCGACATCGCAGAAGACAAGCTCGTCGCGGCGATTGAGTTTCATCCGGGCAACAAGCGCGTCGTGCATCACGCTGTCTTGTTTCTCGACGACAAGGGGCAAGCGCGGAAGCTCGACGTCGCCACGCCCGAGCCGGGTTATGGCAACTTCGGCGGCCCGGGCTTTCTGCCCAGCGGAGCACTCGGCGGATGGTCGGTCGGCAACACCGCGCGGCGCTTGCCCAACGAGATGGGGCGGTATCTCAAGAAGGGAAGCGATCTCGTTGTGCAGGTCCACTATCACCCGACCGGCAAGGTTGAAGTCGATCAATCAAAGATCGGCATCTACTTCGTGAAGCAACCCGTTGCCGAACTGCTTAAGCAACCGGCGAAGCTCGTCGGCAGCATCTGGATGGCGAACTATGAAATGGACATCCCAGCGGGCGAGAAGAACTATCGCCGCTCGACCAGCTACGTCCTGCCACGCGATGTGATCCTTGTCGGAGTCGTGCCGCACATGCACCTGCTCGGCAAGTCGATGAAGGTGATGGCGACGTTGCCAAGTAGCCGAACTCGTGAGAGTTCGGATGGAAGTCTCACGACTTCCGCTACGAAGAATGCGCCACAATCAACGCTCATCTCGATCCCCCATTGGAACTACAACTGGCAGGACGAGTATTACTTTGAGCGACCGATGAAGCTCCCTGCCGGAACGCGGCTGGATGTCGAAGCCGTGTTCGATAATTCGACGGACAATCCTTCGAATCCCTCATCGCCGCCCAAGCGAGTCACCTGGGGCGACGAGACGACCGACGAGATGTTGTTCTGCTTCTTCCTGCTTACCGCCGATAAGACCGAAGACCTGATTCACACGATCTTCGACAACCTCGGCCATGACCTGAAGCAGCCTCGCAGGACGGTGGTGAAGTGATGGCGCAGACTCGTGGCACACGCGGCTCGCGTGCGAAAGTCTCGGCTCGGTCAACAGTCAAAGCAACGACACGCAAGCCGCGCGTCGCGACATCTTCGGTGGAAATTTCGAGCAACACCGAGTCGCGGCTACTTGACTGCGCGCTGACGATCTTTGCAAAGAAGGGTTACTCGGCGACGAGCGTGCGGCAGATCATCGATGCGGCGGGGGTGACTCAGCCGACGTTGTATTACTACTGCGACGACAAGGCCGACTTGTTCAAGCGGCTGGTGCGGCAGAAGTACGAAGAGAGCCATCAGCAACTCGACGCCGTGCTGCAGCAGATCGTTGGCAGCGAGGCGCGTTTGCGAACGCTCGTCCGTAGTTCGTTCGACTACTGCGTTGCCGACCCGCGCATCCCGCGACTGATGTTTCAAACCTACTTCGGCCCGCCTATCGAAGGGATCGCCGAGTTCTTGGATGAGTTGACGGCGACACGCTTCGCTCTCGTGACTCGCCTGATGCGCGATGGCGTGAAGTCCGGAGAACTCAAACGCGCCGACCCCGAGTTCCTCGCTCTGTCGTTCTGCAACTTGATGGATCAACCCATCAACCTCTTCGCCCGCATGAGCCAACCGAAACGCTACCTGACTCCGAAACTCGCCGATGCCATCGTGGATCTTTTCTTACACGGCGTCAGCGGCTGACCGACTAGTATTGTCGTGGATCGCATGACGGTCGCTTCACTCACGAATGATTTCAGGAACACTTACATGTCTCGTCGAAGCGGAATCGCAGCGATCGTTGTTGCCGCGATCACAGTGAGTCTTCTCACAATGAACTTTTTGCGCGGGCAGGATGCTCGCAGCCTGACTCTTGAACTGGCCGACGCTTTGCGGCGCGAGGACTCGGCAGCAATTGCAAAACTTGTTGAGGCAGCTCGACGCAAACTCGGTGACGATGCGGGAGCGCCGGAGAAGGCAGACCAGTTTCTAGCGATTCCGAGTAAAGCGAAGCGGTTGTCGCGAGATGAGACCTTGCGAGCGATCGAGCAAGTTCCGCAGCAAATCGAGAAGCAGCGTTGGTGGAAGATCGGGCTGGACCCGACGAAGCTCGATCATGCGTTGCGCGAGCCGGCGGCGATCATTGGCTGCTGTGTTCAGATTCATCGGGCGAAGGTCGCCGCGAGTGATCGGGCGTTGGAGCTGGCTCGCGAGGCGGGAGACTTTCTGGTCTGGGCACAGACGCAGGGCGAGGTCGGCGTCTTCCCATTTCCGACGGTCGCGGGAGTCACGAAGGACAACGCATTCGTCGCAGCGGAGCGGTATCTCAAACAGGCCAAGCGCGACGGGCGGCTCGATCAAGTCGTTCGCAACGGCTGGGCGACCGACGATGCGGGAGACGGTGGCTTGCAGTTCGATAACGGCGAAGCGGGAGTCGCGATGTTCGAGCTGTACGAGGCGACTCGCGAGAGGAAATATCTCGACTCGGCGGTTCGCTCTGCGGACTGGGCCGCGTCGCGACCGCTCGTGACGAACTGGAATTACAACAGTTTCAGCGTCTGGTTGCTGGCTCGTGCCTTCGCTGTCACGGGCGATCGGAAGTATCTGGAATCCGCGACGAAGAAGGCTCGGCTCGGCGTGATCCCCGGCCAGCTCATCGACGGACCGCACGCAGGGCGATGGCTCGACGGTCACAACGCGCGGCCTCCGTATCACTACATCATGCTGCGCAGTTTGGTGACGCTCGCGGAAGTGATGCCGAAGGACGATCCCGCGCGGCTGGAGATCCTGCGTTCGTTGGAACTCGGCCTGAAAGCGCGGAACAACGACTTCGTCGCGCGCGGTGCGTCGAACAAAGACCACGCTCTGCAAGTACTGCTTATCGTCAACCGTGAGTTCGCAGCAGACACGGCGTTCCTCACAGAGACGCAGTCGGTTGCTGCGCTCGACGCTTTGACGAAGCTCATTTCGGAAGAAGCTCGTCGCGGTAAGAATCCGACCGGGCCGCGTGCCTGGGGAATGTTCTTGTCCGATTCACTGTCGCGTGAGGAACGCTGAATAATGATGACTCGCAGCCGGTTGGAAGCGTTTAGCGACGGAGTGATCGCGATCATTCTGACGATCATGATGCTGGACCTGAAAGCTCCCGCGACGGCGGAGATCGGTGGGTTGCGGCCGTTGATCCCGGCGTTTCTCGGATACGTGCTGAGCTTCGTTCACGTCGGGATTTACTGGAACAACCATCATCATTTGTTTCAGGCGGTGCGCAGCGTCAACGGAGCGGTGCTGCTGGCGAATCTGCATTTGCTGTTTTGGATTTCGCTCGTCCCCTTCGGGACGAGCTGGATGGGGAGCAGCAACTTCGCGACGTGGCCGGTTGTGGTTTATGGTGTCGTGCTGCTCTGTTCGGCGATTGCGTATTTCGTGCTGGCGCATTTGTTGGTTTGCCATCACGGTCGCGACTCGACCATTGCGATGGCGATCAACAGTGACTTCAAAGGCAAACTCTCGCTCGTGCTGTATGCCGTCGCACTGCCGCTCGCGTTCTTGCATCCTTGGCTGGCGTGCGGCATGTATTGTCTCGTCGCCGCGATGTGGCTCGTCCCGGATCGCCGCATCGAGACGACGATTTCAAAGCAGCAACCGTGAGTAAAAGTTCGGCGTTTCACGATTCTTCAAAGTTTCTTTACGGAGCCTTGTAAGGTTTATGGCTGAACTTGGTATTCCTCGAACAAGATCAAACAACTGTTCTTCATTCCGCACTTTGAAAGTGAGCATTTCATGCCGAGTCCCAATTTGATGTCTCCGGTTTCTCTCGGTTCGTTGTCGTTGAAGAACCGCGTGGCGATGGCTCCGATGACGCGGGCTCGCGCGGGGGTTGAGCGGTTGCCGAATGCTCGAATGGCGATGTATTACTCGGATCGAGCTGCGGCGGGGTTGATCGTGACCGAAGGGATTGTCATCTCGGAGCAGGCCAATGGCTGGAATGAGTCGCCGGGGATTTACACCGACGCGATGCAGCAGGGTTGGCGTGAAGTGGTCGCCACTGTTCATGGCGCTGGCGGCGTGATCTTCGGGCAGCTTTGGCACAGCGGCCGAGCGTCACACAGCAGCTTCCGAGCGGACGGCTCGCTGCCAGTCGCTCCGTCGGCGATCACGATCAATGGTGAGTACATTCACACGCCGATCGGCAAGCAGCCGTATGAAACTCCGCGAGCGTTGGAGACGGCGGAGATTCCGCTCGTCGTCGCGGACTATCGTCGAGCCGCCGAACGAGCGAAGGCTGCGGGCTTCGATGGCATCGAACTGCACGGAGCGAACGGCTATTTGATCGACTCGTTCTTGCAGTCGAAGACGAATCATCGCACCGATCAATATGGCGGCAGCGTCGAGAACCGCTTCCGCTTCCTGCGCGAGATCGTCGAAGCGGTGACGACCGTGTTCCCCGCGAATCGAGTTGCCGTGCGACTCTCCCCCAACGGCGTTTACAACGACATGGGCTCGCCCGATTACCGCGAGACCTTTTCGTTCGCGGCGAAACAGCTCGATTCATTCGGTCTCGCGTACCTGCATCTGATGGATGGACTTGGTTTCGGATTTCATCAGCTCGGTGAACCGATGACGCTCGCGGAATTCCGCCCGCTGTTTCACGGCACGTTGATCGGCAACTGCGGCTACACGGTGGAGACCGCCGAAGCTGCGATTTCCGCCGGACACGCCGACCTCATCGCGTTCGGTCGGCCCTTCATCAGCAACCCCGATCTCGTCGATCGCATTGCCAACAACTGGCCGCTTAACCCGCCCGCCGAGATGTCCGCGTGGTACTCCCCCGGCGACGCGGCCTACAACGACTTTCCGAAGTACAAATCATAGAAACGGTGATCTCAAGACAAGCCTGACGCCAGACTGACGTTCTCCGCGACTGCTCCATGATAAAGGTCATCGTCAATGAGCACTCAATACACGAATTCAACCGACGCCATTCAAACGCCTCGACCTGATGCCGAGGTTTCGATGGCCGTCACGCCACGTTGGCTGCCGGGACTGGTCTGCGTGGTGTTGTATTGGGTTGTGATTCAGTCGTTGAAGCTGTTTGCCGAGAGCAACTATCTCATCTTCATGGCGACGTTTGTCGGGCCGATGATCACGGCGTTGCTGTTCTTCGTCACTTGGTTGGGGTTCAGTCGGCGGCCTTGGAGCGAACGCGGGTTTGGGATGTTGATGTTCGTTGTCACCGGGGCGTTGGCCGGGTGGCTGGCTCATTCGACGATGAAGTTTGGATTGATCCTGTACGGACTGCCGACTCTGCTGACGATGTGGTCGGTCTGGAGTTGGGTGACTCGATTGACCGCCTCGTTGGGGTTTCGCCGCGTGACGCTCGCGCTGACGATGTTGGTGACCGCGTCGTATTACTGCTTGCTCAGATTGGATGGCGTCACCGGTGCGATGAAGTCGGAATTGAGCTGGCGTTGGTCGCCGACGTCGGAAGAGAAATTCTTGGCGACGGTCAAATGCTCAACGGATGAGAAGCTTGCATCAACCGAGTCAGCAAGTGCGGAGATCGTCGCGCAGCCGGGTGATTCCTTCGAGCTGCGTTCAATGAATTCCGTCTTGCAAAGCAATGTCGACGATCATTCCTTCGCCAATACCACGCCCACAGTTGCTTGCAACACTGGCAACAGGTCTGTTGCGAACCATTTGTTTTTCGTCTGCCAGAAGCGATTGCGCGGCGACGGATGCGGTAGCGGGAGAAAGTTCGGTAGGAAGTTTTCAAAGGCTCGCACGGTTTCGGTCAGGTTCTCGCCAGCCTGATCGCCGAGGTAATGTTGCTGCGAGTATTGGCCGACCAGCAGCGTGAGTTTCACGTTCTTCAACTGCTTGCGAACTCGCTCGTGCCACAACGGAGCACATTCCGGTCGAGGTGGCAGGTCGCCCGACTTTTCTTTGCCGGGATAGCACAATCCCATCGGCATGAGGGCCACTTGTTTCGCGTCGTAAAAGGTCGCGTCATCGATTCCGAGCCACTCGCGAAGTTGCCGACCGCTCGCATCCATCCACGGGACGCCGCTCTCATGCACCTTCGCTCCCGGAGCCTGTCCGATGATGAGCAGCCTCGCCATCGGATGAGCCTGAATCACGGGACGCGGCCCATGCGGAAGATGCAGCGCACATTCTCGGCACGCTCGAATATCAGCCAGCAGGCGGTTCATGTGATGCCATTCCGTGTGGTGGGGACAGAGCGAGCAGCCTATCGAAGAATGTGGGCACATTTGCAATGTGCCCACATTCTCCAAGAAACGAGCACGATGGAATCGTGCTCCACGAGGTTATGCCAGCGTTGGGATCGCAGACGATTCCGCCTTGTGCAGACCGACAACAATCAGCACGGCGGCTCCGTTGGCCCAGTAGTAGAGGGCGTCGAGACCACTGAAGCCGAACGCGAACGGGGCGATCATGAATGTGATCCCTACAGCAAGATCGACGGCGAGATGCACCGAGTATGGAACGACGCGGTACACGCCGAGCTTGTGATTGGTCAACAACGTCAGCAGAAAAGCGGCCACGCCGGTTGTCACTGCCAGCCATTTAGCCAGCGGGTTGCTGTTTCCAAGTTGAAGCAGAAACGGGCTGACCATCAGGCTGATGGCGACGGGGTAGTCGAGGTAGGCGTGAATCGTTTTGGTCACAAATCGCGGGTCCATGGCAAGCTCTCCAATTCAAAGTGTTTCAACCGGCCTGCTCAAGGACTTTGAGCAGCGTGCGGACGGTCGTTGTTTCAGACAACCGAGTTGTCCAGTCCGTCAACGTTCCTTTGATGCGGTGATAGCCGAAGGTCTTACGGACAATTCCATCGCGATTCTGATTCACGTAGCAGAAACCAAGGACAATCAGCCTGCGCACAGGGCTGCGTGCAAAACGAAAAAGCTCCGACAAGTCGGAGCTTTTCAAACAAAGCGGCGTCAGGTGCAGGGCGACTTCGCGCTATCCCTCGTTGTCCAGATCGTCGAGCGTCAAACGAAGAGCCTCGTACTCTTCACGGCACTCGACGCAGATCGATAGATGGTGCTCCACGGATTTCAAAGCATCCGCGCAGGATTTGTGTGCCAAATGCTGCTCCGCGAATTCGGCGACGAGAGCGAGGCATTGTTCACAATTGATTTCCGAGTCTCGCGTCAGGCCGACGAGCCGGATAAGTTCGACGATTTCGGGCTTAGATAATGGCATAAAGGATTCCTCAGATCGTGCTCATCGCAAAGAGGTCGTCGGCCGTGAAGCCCATGTTTTCCAGTCCGATCTTGAGTTTTCTGCGCGCGTCGTGAGTCAGCTTGTAGAAGGCGTTGCGGTTGCTGCCGAGATGCCGAACGATTTCGTCCTGCGGCATTCCCTTCATTTCGGCGAGCAGTGCCTGCCGCTGTTTATCAGTCAATTCAGTGTCAATCACCCTTTGCAGCGCGGCCAGAATCGACGGCTGGTCTGAATCAGCCGTCGAGGTCTTGTCGGACGCAACCGGTTCCGATGCGAACCCAACCTGCGACACAATTTCATCCAGCGACACGTCTTTCCAACGGCTGCGTCGTAACTCGCCGAGCGCAATCCGAATGGCGATGCTCGTAGCCCATGTCATGAACCGACTACGGCCTGTGAATTGGTCGAGCTTCTCAAGAATCCTCAGCAACGATTCCTGGACTGCGTCTTCAAGAAACGCCTCATCGACTCGCGGACGATCGGCGAATGCCTTCCGCAAGTTTCGCAAGAGCTTTACGCGCAGATCATGGATTGCCGAGCTGTCATTCAGCCGCAGCTCGGCAATCCATGATTCGTTGTCTCTGTCTTCCACGATGAGTTCTGTCTGCTCGCTGGAGGTCATTACAGGCGAGGAAATCGGCGAACGAGCTTTTCAAAGGCCGCGTTCACCAGTACGCGGTCTTTGACGCAGTGTCTCAGGTCTTCGCCGACTTCGATACGAATAATTTCCATATTCGATCACGGAACAGAGATCACGCGGCAGCGATCTGCACCAACTCTGGAGGTGCGGGAAAGTCCGTTTCCGTTCCGGCGACGTGATTGAAGTAGTTGGTGAAGATGTTCAACGCCACTCCGGCGACGATCTCGGCAATCTCCCCATCGTTGTAGCCCGCCGCGCGGACTTGCAGGACATCGTCATCCCGAACCATTCCACGATCGACCACGAGCTTCCTCACGAAGACGAGCGCCGCCTGTTCTTTGGGATCACTCGCGATGGTCCGCCGAGCGTTGCAGGTCTCCGCTTCCGACAGCCCCGCGCCTTTTCCCAAAGCGGTGTGAGCCGCGACGCAGTAACCACACCCATTTGTCTCACCAACTATCAGTGCGATCTGCTCACGCAACCGA
>JAYUFI010000855.1:0-1367 GCA_043738805.1 Planctomycetaceae bacterium
AAGCCGATCGGTGGCTTGATCATCGAACAGATTTCCGAAAGCCAGCCGCGCCCCGGCTTGCAGGAGAAGGTGGAATCGCTCGCCGATCACGTGGCCGAAGCGATGTTTAACAGCCAGACATATCACCGTCTGTTCTTGCTGCCGCTCTGGCGTCTGCTCGGCGATACGTTCCGCTTCATGGAAGGCCGTGGCAAGCTCAAGGTCTTGGCCGGAGTGCTCGCGACCGCCGCTTTGATTGCCGCGTTGTGCATCGTTCCGTGGGACTATCGCGTCGAGGGTGAAGGCCGTTTGATGCCAATGGCTCAGACCAACATCTTTGCTCCGTGGGACGGAACCGTCGCAGAAATCTTCGTGAAAGGTGGCGACAAAGTTGAAGTCGGTACTCCGTTGGTGAGGCTCCGCAACGAAGAACTTGATGGGCAATTGCTCGCCGCGCGAAATCTTGTGAACGAGAAGGTGCAGTTGAAGTACAGCCTTCAAGCGGAATACGACGCGGCGAAAGATCAGGGCAACAAAGTTGAGATCAATCGCATCGAAGGCAAGGTCGCTTCGACCGATGTCGAAATTCGTGGTGCGAAAAAGCAGGCCGAGAATCTCCAAAAGCGAATGGACTTGCTGAAGGTGCTCGCCACGAAAGCGGGGACGATCGCGACGTTTGAAGTCGAACGACAATTGTTGCATCGCCCCGTTCGACGCGGTGAGTTGCTGCTGGAACTCAAAGACGAATCAGGTCCGTGGTGGTTGCAATTGGAAGTCGATGGCCACCGCATGGGACATTTGCTGAAAGCGAAGAATTCCACAGAAGAGCCGCTTCCCGTTGAGTACGTACTCGCCACGAATCCGGAAGATCGCTACCAGGGCAAGCTGCGAGAAATCGAGACGACGACAAATTCCGCCGTTGCCAAAGACCGTGCCATCGTGCGGGTTCGAGTCGATATCGACAAAGAAGAACTCGCCGATCGCCGCCGCATCGGAGCGGAAGTCACCGCGAAAATCATCTGCGGCAAACGGAGCTTGGGTTACGTCCTCTTCGGCGATGTGGTCGAGTTCGTGCAACGCTACTTTTGGCTGTCAAACGGCGGCTGGTGATCGCGCCCTGAGAACTTGTCCAAGAACAACATCGTAAACCGGTTTCCCAAACCGTTCGAAGTGAAGCCCCGGTTTGAAAAACCGGGCTACGAAAATACGGAGTTGTTCTAAGGCAAACGAGTCCACTCCGTGACTCGAAGATTCCGGGGTGCAGGAGCCGTTTTTGCGCTTACAAGCACATGCTAGAGCAGTTCCATCGGAGGTCTAGCGCGATCTTGGTAAGCCCGGTAGATTAGGGGTCATCTTAAGGAGGAGGTTTCATGGATCCCTACAGCACA
>JAYUFI010000856.1:0-3738 GCA_043738805.1 Planctomycetaceae bacterium
GGCAAAACGAACCTCAGCATGGGAGCTGGTAACGACATCCTGCTAGCGCTCGTGATGGATCTGAACAAAGACGTCTCTGTGGATATGGGGGCGGGCGACGATGTGCTGTTGATCGGCCTGCTCCACACGAGCCGCAATGTGAATGTGTCGCTCGATGGTGGTTCCGGATTCGATGTCATCGCCACCGAAACCGGAGGCTCAGGAGCTGGTCTCATGGTCGCTCCAGTGGCTCTGCACACGACTGTGAAGAACTTTGAATCGGATGTTGTTCCTGTAGACATTCTGAATCAACTCGAGCAGGATTTCGCCGACTTTTTCTTCAATTTTGAATAGGTCTCACGGTCACAGCTTGACTGAGTGAGTTGTGACTCAAGCTGAGCGATTTTTTGATCTTGCCCACACGGAAGAAACTTTTTCCGTGTGTTCCGTGGGCTAAAACTGTTCAGTTTGAATGGTCAGAAACTGGGACGTAACAACTTCCCGAAGTCATGCTAGCACGACGCGCATGCGAGTGGCTCCGGCCATGACCACTCGCTTGCTCGTCGTGCTTTTTTTGTGCCAGGGGAGTTATTGCGTCCCCGTTTCTTAGTCGGCGGGGACCGGATCGGGAGACCTGCACCAATTCACCGTCATTCAGAAGCGATATGCTAAATCGGTACAAACGTAACTCAGCCCCGTCATGTCGCCGAACGGGAGTGGCTGCTTGCGTTGGCTGAGCAGGTACAGCGGGAGCGGGCGCGGCTGTCGCCAATAACCGACCGCTTGCAAGTGGTCGATCAAGTCGGTTTCAAGGTGCGAAACGAGCGTGGAAATCGCTACGCCGCCGGCTTCGTAAACTTGCCAGCGGACTTCTTGCAGCAGATCGCCGAGCAACTGCCGACGAGTCGGATCGGCCCACAACGCGACCTTCCAAAAGTCAGCCGCTTGAGCACTTCGCCAAAACACAGCGGCGGCTTCGATGCCACTGAGTCCCGTGATGTAACTCGTCCGAATCGCGATCGACGGGCAGCGTCCCAGCGACCACTGCAGATCGTCGAAGCGATGATGCGGGTGCCATTCCGGATGATGTTCGTGTTCGATCAACTCGGCGACGGCGGGTGACAGGCCCGGCTCGGTAACGATCGTCTGACCGCGTGATGATCGAGGGCTGACCCATCGTACCGGAACCGATCGTAAGAACGTGTGACCGAGCCAATCCGCCAACCGATGTCGCTCGCCCAATTTTTTCAATGCCGCTCCCAAACGCAGCGGTTGCCAGAAGACGAGTCCCGCACCATCGACCACTCGATTGGCCAAATGCGGCATGATGGTTCGCGCTTTCGCACTGCCACCCAACGAAATCCACGGTCGATGCAACGACATCGCGTGCGCGGCCAAGACCATTCCCATTCCTTTGCTGACGTTCGGATCGGCGACCGACCAATCGCAACCCCAAACCATTTCCATCTGCTCGTCGCCATGTCGCACGTTCCACGGAATCAAACCAATAAAGCCATTGATGAGCCCATCGCGAGTCCAAACATAGCCGCGTTCGCGACCGCGATTGAAGTCTGTGTCGTAGTATTTCCACTCGACCACATCACCCGACATTCCGCGCTGATTGAGATAGTCTTTGACCTGATCTTTAGAAACATCCTGCAACGACAGAATCACATCGTCCATGATCGAACCGTCTCGGAAAGGGTCGCATCGAGCGACTTGAGGTGGGACAACTGATGGGATTGTGGCCGAACGGCCGGAAGGGGGCGGGAATGTAGGCCCGCTGCGGCAAAAGGGTCAATTCGCGTTTGGGATTGCGCTGAGGATATCAACGGCGTTGAGGCAACTCCGAGCCTTTCTGTCGAAAGAATGCCTCGGTCTCTTTGACGAACTTGGGGTCTTGCTTCCGAAGTTTGTCGAGATCGGCACTCAACTCAGGCTTCTTTTTTTGCCCAGCGATCAAGAAGCAGACGATCGCTTTTTTTGCGGGGACTTCGTCGTAGCCCGGTTGGCCATACAGTGACGTCAGCCGTTCGTGGATCGACCAATCTTCCCAACTGGCGAGGTCATTGATCGCCAAGTCAACAAACTCCGGGCGATTGAGCACTTCACGCATCGACTGCCGCAAGCGTTCTTTGCTGATGCGATCGAGTCCGTACTGCCACATGAATCTGAGCGCCTGAATTGCGGAATACACTTCGTCGCGCACCGCGTTTTTGTGTTTGAGTTTGATTCGGTCGATCAAATCCAAACCCTGCTCGCCGGTCAGCAGGAGATAACCGCAGGTCACACCGTCGATTCCCACGCGGTCGTTCGTTCCCGCAGGCTCTTCGATTTTCTTTCTCATCATCTCGGCATCGTTCGCATTGCCACAGAGGCCGAGCAGCAAGCCGTATAAACCCAATCGAGTCGGATGCGTGTCGGAACTCGCGACCCAGCGGCTCAGTTTCTCACGATCAAACTTCTCTTTGACCTTCACGATTTCTTCCCACGGCGCGTTCGCGAACTCGCCGTAAGCGTCGTTGGAAATCGTCAGGTCGGGCGACTCCAGAAACCGGAGGTAATAGGCCAACCTCTCGGCTGTCGGCTGCTGCGGTGACGGAGCTTCGGCGATGTAATCGAACGCCGCTTGCGATCCCTGCAGGGCCTCTTTCCAGTTGATTCCTTCGTTGTCCTGCTCACCAAAGAACAACCAGAGATCGCCTCGTTTTCCCGTCCGAAATCGAGGTTCAACGAACTGGCTTCCTTTCTTGAGCGGCTCATCCTTCGGCATCCGCGCGACAGCAACAATCGAAAACGTCGTATCCCCAAACGTCTTCCCGCTCGGCTTGTGTCCTTCGACCCACGAGACCAACACCACGGCCTGTGATTTCGCAAACCGCTCCGACAACGTAATCGACGGGCCAGAACACAGCGGGCACGCGCTGGCAATGGAAGTGATCCCGTACGCAACGATAAATACAAGCAAATTTTGAACAATCGACCTCTTCATGGCTCACTCAAACCTTGTCCGGCTCTGGATGCACCCACGGCCCGCGGTACGGGCGGCGGAGCAGTTTGTTCGCTTCGTCGTCCCCTTTGATCAGCCCCTTCGCCGCGTCCCACGTCAACGTGCGGCCGAGTTGCATCGCGTGATTCGCAAGGATGCAGCTCACGGTGGAGATGTGACCTTCCTCAATGTCGGCGACCGGCTTGCCGCGCGTCGCGATGCAATTGAGTAAGTCTTGCATGTGACCTCGAATCGCCGGAGCGACGTGTTGTTCGAGATCCTTTTCGGTTTTGTCTTCCGGGTACTTGTCGAGTTCCATCGTCACGTCGCGGTGAATCGGCTTCCCCTCGCCGCGCGGCGTGAAGTCGTAGCTGTTGACGCTCGCCTTCAGCGTTCCCTTGTCGCCGTAGAACGTCGCGCCCCACGGATACTTCGGATCGGGCGTGTCGCCCCACGCGCGATGTTGCCAGACGACGTTCACGCCGGGGAACTCGAACGTCGCCGTCTGCGTGTCGGAGATGTTCGCCTTTGCGGCCTTATCGACCAGAATGCCGCCCGCCGACGAAACGCGCACCGGCCAGCCGAGGCTCATCATCCAGCGGACCATGTCGAGCATGTGGATGCACATGTCGCCGACGATGCCGTTGCCGTATTCCATAAACGCTCGCCAGCCGCGCGGATGAGCGATCGCGTTGAACGGTCGCAGCGGAGCCGGCCCGGTCCACATTTCGTAATCGAGGTTCTCCGGCGGCGCGGTGTCTGCCGCGGTC